>JAITLE010000139.1 GCA_031278075.1 Bifidobacteriaceae bacterium
GCTCTCCGGACAGCTCACGGATAGACGCACAGGTACACGGACTCTCACTTTGGCCGAGTTGGTCGGCTGTGAACACTCAGCCGCCGGCGGCGTCCCCGTCCACGCTCAACGCGCCGGACATGAGGCGGGCTGTTCGCGGCCAAGGCGGCGGTAAACTCGGATCGTGACGCCGGGACTCGCTGACTACATCGCCCAAGGCAAGAATCTGTCCCCCGATGAGCGGGAGATCGCCGCGCTCGCGCTCTGGCAGATCGACGACGCCGAGCAGGCCGAGGTCGACGCGGCCTGGAACCAGGAGATCGACCGTCGTGTCGATGAGGTCGTCTCCGGCGGGGTCGAACTAGTCGACGGCGAAGAATCTCTGCGCCAGATCCGAGCCGAGCTGGCCGCCCGTCGCAAGTGAATCTTCTCCCCTGGCGCGCCCATCCGGCGGCTCGCACGGAGCTGAGCGACGCCGCGTTCTGGTATGAGAGGCAGGAGCCCGGGCTTGGTGACCGTCTTGTCGTCCAGGTCGCCGTCGCCATCGACTTCGTCCGCGCGTGGCCGGACGCCTCTCCGCTGTGGCGGGGCCGCCAGCGAGTTCCCGCCGTGAGGCGCAAGAGCGTCAAAGGCTTCCCCTATGGGGTTGTCTACCTCGTGCGCGACGGCGAAGTGATCGTCATCGCCTACGCGCACGACAAGCGCCGGCCAGGCTACTGGCGAAGTCGCCTCGGCGGCGTCTGACCGCTTGACCCCGGATCACTGCGCCAGCCGAGCGGGAGACTTACTCATCCGCCCGCGCCGACCAAGACGCCCTCCTGGACGGCCTGTACATGATCCACACCTCGAAGACCGCGATGCCCGGCGCCGAAGTCGCCGCCCGCTGCCACGAGCTGTGCCAGATCGAGGCGAACTTCCGGGTCTCCAAGACAGACCTCCACACCAGGCCCGTGTTCGTGTGGACCGACCAGCGCATCCAAGCCCACTCCGAAGCGTTCAATCAAAGGCACTGTCCAAGTCCGGCCTACACCGTCTGCTGGCGCACCCGCGTCACAAAGACGCAGTCGTCGGTGGTGGCTCGAACCGGCATCGATCCGGTGACCTTCCGCTTTTCAGGCGGACGCTCTCCCAACTGAGCTATCGAGCCTTGGCGACATCCGGGCCGGCGGCGAGCCGACCCAAGGACATCAGCGACCCCGACGGGACTTGAACCCGCGACCTCCGCCGTGACAGGGCGGCACGCTAACCAACTGCGCCACGGGGCCATGTGCGCCAACGGCGCACGGTCTACCATCGTGCCAGGCCAGGTCGCTCGTTGTCCAATCGGCCGCGGCCCTTCCAAGGCGGCGGCCAGCAGGGTTCAAGAACCTCCGGCGTCAGCGTCTGGATCCTCCGAGTCCTCGTCCTCCGGCGCGTAACGCGCCGCGTATTCAGCGTAAGGATCATCGCGGGCGCCACCGCCCGCATCGCCGCTCAACTCGCGTTCTAGCGCCCTGTAATCCGTCTCCGGGGTGTAGTACTTGAGCTTACGAGCGACCTTGGTCTGCTTTGCCTTTTGACGGCCCCGCCCCATGTACGTGACCCCCTCGTATCCTTCGGTCGGCATGAACGTATGAACTTAGGTTACAAGACGCGTCCATCCCCGTCGAACATTCCGGCCGCTCCGGGCGCCGAAACATCACTCCTGGTAGGAGTCGGTCAACAGCACAGCGCCGCCGGCCACGCCCTTCGCGCCACTGACAAGCTCCTCAGCGGGAATGCGGCGTTCCGCAGCGGCCGCCCGCACATCCGCCACAGTCACGACCCGCCCGATCGGCGCAGCCTGCTCGCCCCCAGCCGCCAGTGTGGCCAGCGCCGGTTGCACCGCCTCGGCCGCGACCACCACGGCCATGCCCACACCCATGTTCAGCGCGCGTTCGAGATCCGCCCAAGGCAGGCGGCCGGCATCGTGCAGCAGGTGGAAAACCGCTGGGACCGGCCACGACGCGCGGGAAACCACCGCGCCCAAACCCGGCGGCAACACCCGCGCCAGGTTCGCGGCCAAGCCTCCGCCCGTCACATGCGCGATGCCGTGCAGCCCGCCGCCCAGCGCGCCCGCCAGAGCGAGGACGCTGTTCGCGTACAACCGCGTCGGCTCGAGCAACTCCTCCCCAAGCGTGCGGCCGAACTCAGGCACGTGACGGGCATAGTCCCAGGCCAGATCGCGGACCACCGCGCGGACCAGGGAGAACCCGTTGGAGTGCAGGCCAGACGAGGCGAGGCCCACCACCACATCGCCTTGTGTCACCCGACCGGGGCCAAGGATCTCGTCACGTTCGACCACTCCCACCGCGGCGCCCGCGATGTCGTATTCCTCGGCCCGCATCACACCTGGGTGTTCGGCGGTCTCCCCGCCGATCAACGCGACGCCCGTCGCCGCGCAAGCCGCCGCGACCCCCCCGACCAGCCGCGCTATCTTGGCCGGGTCGATCTTGCCGGTGGCGATGTAATCAGTCATGAAGAGGGGCTTCGCCCCGGTGGCGACGATGTCGTCGACCACCATGCCGACCAGGTCGTAGCCGACGGTCTCATGGATGTCCATCGCTTGCGCGATCGCCAGCTTGGTGCCCACACCATCCGTCGACGTGGCGAGCACCGGATGGCGGTAGTCCTTGAGCCGCGTGGCGTCCCACAAACCCGCGAAACCACCCAAGCCGGCGACCACCTCAGGGCCGAGCGTCGCTCTGACCGAACTCCGCATCAACTCCAGCGCCCGATCCGCGGCCGCGGTGTCCACTCCTGCTCGGCTGTACGCGTCAGTTGTCAAGTCTGCTGCTCCAATGCGGGTAGGCCCGAGGCGGGCGCGGCGGAACCGATCGGCATGGCGCCGCCGGTGTGGGCAGGCTCCTGGAAGAGGTACTTGCCGAACTCACGGGACTCGGGCTGGACTTCGATGGGGTAGACACCGGTGAAGCAGGCGGTGCAAAGCTGGTCGCGACTTTGGCGGGTGGCGCGGATCAGGCCCTCCAAAGAGATGTAGCCGAGCGAGTCCGCCTCGATGGATTGCCTGATCTCCTCGACGCCGAGGCCGGTGGCGATCAACTCGGCGCGGGACGCGAAGTCGATCCCGTAGAAGCAGGGCGACACCACAGGTGGGCTCGAGATCCGGACATGCACCTCCGCGGCGCCGGCGGAACGCAACATCCGCACCACGGCCCGCTGTGTGTTGCCGCGCACGATCGAATCGTCCACGACGATCAGCCGTTTGCCGCGGATCACCTCTCGCATGGGGTTCAGCTTGAGCCTGAGACCAAGCTGCCGGATGGTCTGGCTCGGCTGGATGAAGGTCCGGCCCACATAGGCGTTCTTGGTCAGGCCTTGCGCGAACTCGATGCGGCTCTCGGCCGCGTACCCGATGGCGGCCGGCGTGCCAGAGGACGGCACTGGGATCACCAAATCGGCGTCCACGGGATGCTCTCGGGCGAGCGTGCGGCCCATCTCCAGCCGCGCGGCGTTGACCGACCGGCCCGCCAGCAGAGTGTCCGGCCGGGAGAGATAGACGTACTCGAAGAGGCAGCCCGCAGGCGTGGGGTCCGCGAATCTCGCGGACCTGAGTCCGCTGGAGTCGATCACGACCAGTTCTCCGGGGGCCACGTCACGGACGAACGCCGCGCCCACTATGTCGAGGGCCGCGGTCTCCGAGGCGACCACCCAACCGGTCTCCAACCGCCCCAGGGCGAGGGGCCGCACACCGTGCGGGTCGCGGGCGGCGTAAAGTGTCTCGGCGTCCATGAAGACCAGCGAAAACGCGCCTCTGACCTGTGGTAACAAGGTGAGGGCGGTCTGTTCGAGGGTGTGGTCCATGTCCCCCGCCAACAGGCCCGTGAGGATGGCCGTGTCCGTCTGCATGCGGCGCGCCAGCTTGGCGTTCTGCGCGGCCAGCCGCCGCGCCAGTTCCTGCGAGTTGGTCAGGTTGCCGTTGTGCGCCAACGCCATGTCGCCACCGGCCGTCCCGGTGATCGTGGGTTGCGCGTTCGCCCAGTTGGAGCCGCCGGTGGTGGAGTAGCGGACATGACCCACGGCGATGTGCCCGACCAGCGTGTTCAGGGTCGACTCCGCGAACACCTGCGACACCAAGCCCATGTCCTTGTACACCCGCATTTGTTTGCCGTCCGAGGCGGCGATCCCCGCCGACTCCTGTCCGCGGTGTTGCAGCGCGTAAAGCCCGAAGTAGGCGAGGTTGGCGGCGTCCTCCCCTGGGGCCCATACCCCGAAGACGCCGCATTCGTCTTGGGGTTCTTGTTCTCCCGCAAGCAACTGGTGGCCGAGTCGGCCGTCTCCGCGTGGCACCGTCCTATCGTGTCACATGCCACCGTCATAGCGACCAGCGCCCGATGCCGTCCGGTCGCCCCCGCAGGTCCGCTCGCCCCGATCTTGGCGCCGCGGGGCGCCGACCGATCCGACCGATCCGACCGATCCGGCCGATCCGGCCGCGACGACACCATCTGCCTCCCCGCCGACAACCCCCACCCCGTCCCGCCACGGTCGCGGTGTCATAGTGGGGCGCTACCGTTTAGGGCATGACTTCGCAACGACGCTCGACCGCGGTGGACACACTCGCGGACCGCTTCTCCAACGACTACTTCGCCCTGTCGCCCATGACGGCGACCTTCGCCGGCGTCGACGCCGACGCCGCCCTCGACGATTTCTCCCCAGACGGTCACTCCGCCCGCGCCGATGCGGCCCGCGCCGCCTTGCGGGAACTGGACGGCCTGGCCCCGGTCGACGCCCAAGACCGGATCACCGCGGCCGCGCTGCGGGAGCGGCTCGGGGTCCAAATCGAGCGCTTCGACGCGGGCGAACACCTGCGCGACCTCAACGTGGTCGCATCGCCGGTCCAGGATGTGCGCGGTGTGTTCGACCTGATGCCCAAGGACACGCCCGAGGCTTGGGAGACGATCACCGCGCGCCTGCGGGCCGTCCCCGGGGCGCTCGCCTCATACCGGGCGAGCTTGGCGGAGGGCATCCGCTTGGGCCTGACTCCGGCCGCGCGGCAGGTGACCGCTGGGATCGCGCAGGCGCGGCGCGCTTGCGCGGACGGCTCGTTCTTCCAGTCGCTGGCCGCTGAGGGCGCAGCCGTGGCGCCCGCGCTGGGCGGCGACCTGGCCCAGGCCGCGGCTGGAGCGTGCGCCGCTTACGGCGAACTCGCGGACTTCTTCGCTGAGGAGCTGGCCGGCGCGGCGCCCGCCCGGGACGCTGTGGGACGCGAGCGCTATCAACTCGCGTCGCGCTATTTCTTGGGCGCCCGCGTGGACCTCGACGAGACCTATGAGTGGGGCCTCGCGGAGTTGGGCCGGGTCGTCGCCGCGATGGAGGCCGTGGCAGACGAGATCGGCGGTCCGGGGACGTCCGTCGAGCGGGCGGTCGAGTTGTCCGACGCCGACCCGGCCGGCCGCATCGAAGGCGTGGACGCCCTGGCGCGCTGGATGACGCAGACTTCCGGCGCGGCGATGAACGCTCTGGCCGGCGCCCATTTCGACGTCCCCGATCCGGTCCGGCGGCTCGAGTGTTTGATCGCGCCGACGAACGACGGCGCCATCTATTACACCGGGCCGTCGCTGGACTTCTCGCGACCCGGGCGGATGTGGTGGTCGGTGCCGGATGGCGTGACCGAGTTCTCAACCTGGCGGGAGCGGACCACCGTCTACCACGAGGGCGTGCCCGGCCACCACATGCAGGTCGCGCTCGCGACCTATCACGCGGACGAGTTGAACCTGTGGCGCCGCACGCTCAGCTGGGTGTCCGGTCACGGCGAAGGCTGGGCGCTCTACGCGGAACGGCTCATGGAGGACCTCGGGTTCTTGCCCACACCGGCCGACAGGCTCGGGATGCTGGACGGTCAGCGCTTGCGGGCCGCGCGGGTGGTTTTCGACATCGGCGTCCATCTGGAGCTCCCGGCGCCTGAGGCATGGGGCGGCGGCCGCTGGGACGCGGACAAGGGCTGGGAGTTCCTCCGCCACAACGTGGCCATGAACGAAGGCTTCCAGCGCTTCGAATACGAACGCTACCTGGGCTGGCCCGGGCAGGCGCCGTCCTACAAGGTGGGCGAACGGCTCTGGCTGCAGGCGAGGGACCGGGCGAAGGCGGCCGCGGAGACGGCGGGTGAACCCTTCGACCTGAAGGCGTTCCACATGCGGGCGCTGCGTCTGGGCTCACTCGGGCTGGATGTCTTGACCGCGGCTCTGGCGGGCGAATTCGACCAGTGAAGTGACCGGTGAGACCCCGCTAGAAATGGAGAGGGGCAACCGCGGGCTTTGGTGGTGGTGGTAAACCCGCGGCTGCCCCAGACTGTGGGGGTCAGCCAAACTGACCGTCCTCTACTCTGCCGGACCGGCGGCGTCGGCGTCAAATCACCGGCGCCACCGGACGGCATCGGGCGCCTGGCGTTCAGGCGGTCGAGGAGCCTTCCGCGACGGCGACCGCGGCGCGGCCGGCCTCAAGGCGCGCCACGGGCACACGGAACGGCGAGCAGGAGACGTAGTCCAAGCCGACCTGATTGAAGAAGTGGATCGAGTCCGGGTCGCCGCCGTGCTCCCCGCAGACGCCCAGGCTGATCTCGGGGCGTGTCTCCCGGCCCAGGCGGACGCCTTCGCGGACCAGGGCGCCGACGCCGCGGGCGTCGATCGTCTCGAATGGGGAGACCTGGAACACGCCAAGCTCCATGTAACGCCCGAAGAAGGCGCCCTCCACGTCGTCGCGCGAGAAACCCCAGGTGGTCTGGGTCAAATCGTTGGTGCCGAAGGAGAAGAACTCGGCGGCGCGGGCGATCTCGTCGGCGGTCAGAGCGGCGCGCGGCAACTCGATCATGCAGCCGATCGGGATGTCGAGCACCTGGCCTTCGGCCTCGGACACCTCTTTGATGATGCGCTCGGCCTCGTCGCGGACGATGTCCAACTCGACATACGAGCCGACCAGCGGAACCATGATCTCCGGCTTCGGGCTCAGGCCGGCGCGGATCAGCGAGGCCGCGGCCTCGGCGATCGCGCGGACCTGAAGCGCGAACAGGCCTGGCACCACCAGTCCGAGGCGCACGCCGCGCAAGCCGAGCATCGGGTTGGCCTCGTGGGAACGCTCGACCGCGGCCAGGAGCTCCGTCTCCTCGTCCGCGATGACCTCGCCGCCCGCTTCACGGCGGGCGATCGAGACGGACAGCGCGGTGATGTCCGGGAGGAACTCGTGCAGCGGCGGGTCGATCAGCCGGACGGTGGTGTGGAGGGAGTCCATGGCGGTGAACAGCTCGATGAAGTCTTGGCGTTGCAGTGGCAGCAGCGCGGCCAGGGCGTCGGCGCGGGCCGCTGGCTCCTTGGCCAGGATCAGGCGCTCGATCAGCTTGCGGCGGTCCCCCAAGAACTGGTGCTCCGTCCGGCACAGGCCGATCCCCTCAGCGCCGAGCCGCCGGGCGCGTTCCGCGTCCTCGCCGGTGTCCGCGTTGGCCCGGACTTTGAGCCGGCGCACCGCGTCGGCGTGGCCCAGGATCCGGTGGACGGCCATGACCAGCTCGGCGGCTGAGCCGTCGGCGCCGACCGCGGCGAGGGCCTTCTCCAGGCCCTCGTCCAGATATTCGAAGACCGGGGAGGGGACCACCGGGACGCTGCCGAGGAACACCTCGCCGGTGGTGCCGTCGATGGCGATCACCTCGCCCTCTGCGACCGTCACGCCCCCGACGCGGAATTCCCGCGCCTGAGGGTCCACGTCCAACGCGTCCGCCCCGACCACGCAGGTGGTGCCCATGCCGCGCGCGACCACGGCCGCGTGCGACGTCTTGCCGCCGCGCGCGGTCAAAATCCCGACCGAGGCGATCATCCCGCCCAAGTCGTCGGGGTTGGTCTCGCGGCGCACCAGGATCACGGTGCGGCCTTGCGCCTTCCATGCTTCAGCGGTCGCCGAGTCGAACACCGCTTGGCCCACAGCGGCCCCCGGGGACGCGGCCATCGCCTTGGTCAGGAGCGTCTTGGCGGCCTTGGCGTCGAACTGGGGGAACATCAGGTTGTTCAGCTGCGCGCCGGTCACTCTGTCCAGCGCGGTGTCCATGGTGATCAGGCCCTCGTCGACTAGCTGGATGGCGATCTTGAACGCCGCCGCCGCGGTCCGCTTGCCGACCCGGGTCTGCAACATCCAAAGCTTGCCCCGCTCAACTGTGAACTCGATGTCGCACAGGTCCCGGTAGTGGTTTTCGAGGGTGCTCATGATCTGCCGTAGCTGGTCGTAGCTGGCCCGGTCGATCTTCGCCATGTCGTCGAGGGACAGAGTGTTGCGGATGCCCGCGACCACGTCCTCGCCCTGGGCGTTCGGGAGGTAGTCGCCGTAGGCGCCAAGCCGCCCGCTGGCCGGGTCGCGAGTGAACGCGACGCCCGTGCCGGAGTCCGGCCCCAGGTTGCCGAACACCATCGATTGGACGTTCACCGCGGTGCCTAGCTCATCCGAGATCCGCTCCCGGCGGCGGTAGAGCCGCGCCCGGTCCGTGTTCCACGAGTTGAACACGGCGATCACCGCCGCGTCGACCTGTTCGCGCGGATCCTGCGGGAAGGCCTCGCCGGTCTCGCCCGCCACGATCGCTTTGAAGTCCTCCACCAGCTCCTTCAGATCTTGGGCGGTGAGGTCGACGTCCGATGCCGCGCCCTTCGCCCGCTTCTTGGCTTCCAGTTTCTCCGCGAACAGCTCGCCGTCGATTCCGAGGACCGTCTTGCCGAACATTTGGATCAGCCGCCGGTAGGAGTCCCAGGCGAACCGCTCGTCGCCCGCGAATTCGGCCAGGCCCAGGACCGACTGGTCGTTCAAACCCACGTTGAGGACGGTTTCCATCATCCCGGGCATGGAGAATTTCGCGCCCGACCGCACCGACACCAGCAGCGGTTCCACATCGCCGCCGAGTTTGCGCCCGAAGACCGCTTCCAGTTGGTCGATCGCCGCGGTCACCTGGCCGGCCAACTCTTCCGGGTTGAAGCCGTGATGCATGTAGAAGCGGCAGGCCTCGGTCGTGATGGTGAAACCTGGGGGCACCGGCAGCCCTAGCCCGGTCATCTCGCCGAGGTTCGCCCCCTTGCCGCCGAGCAGATCCTTCAGATCCTTGTTGCCTTCAGTGAAGTTGTAGACGTACTTGGGCACCTTGAAACCCTTCCCGGAGTGGTTGTTTGGGCCGAAACGGCCAGTCCCGGTAAATCCTAGCGCCGCCCGCCGCCAGCGGCGTGCCGGCGGCGATCCGGGGCACGGCGGCCCCGTCCGCGAACTGGGCTGTTATCAGGGTGGCGCGGCCATCAGGGAACTGTTCCCCCAAGGTTCTCCAAGGTGGCGGCCGTGACCGGGAGCCGGCGCCACTGATACGAGGGCGAGCCGAACACCGCCGCGTCGGTGAAGCCCGCCACTTTGAGCTGGATCTGATCCTCGCCCCGGGACGCCGTGAACGTGTCGCCTATCCGGCGCCCCCCGCAGACGGCGAAGTGGTACGGGAGGTAGACGGCGGCATCGTCCAACGGGCGTGACCCGGGGCGCACCCCGAGCACGTCCGTCTCCCGCTCGGCGGAGATGGAGACGAACATTGCGAGCATCGTCAACTTGCCTGCGCCTTCCCCGAAGGGAACCTTGGCGCCTGAGGCGAGGACAGCCTCGGTCTCACAGGCGTTGGTGTCCGCCCGGACAGCGCGTGGAGCAGTGTGGATCTCCCGGCGCCCGAGGCCATGCCTCCAATCCTCACGCGCGGTTTCTCACGCGGGCCGGCGTGACTCTTGCGGGCCTCGCACGTGATCCTTGAGCGAAGTCTTGGCTTGGATCAAGCGGGGAGTTGCCGCAGCACTTGGTCCACGCAGTGGTCGACCCGCTCGACGACGTCCTGCCAGGTGAAGCGCAGCACCTTGTAACCCGCCGCGACCAACGCGTTCTGCCTGGCCAAGTCGCGCTGCAGGGCCTCTTTGGACCTGTGCGCCGCCAAGCCGTCGATCTCGACGACGAGCATCGCGCCCTCGAACAACGCGTCCGGTCTGGCCCACGTGCCGTCGGGAAGAACGATTCGGACGTTCGCCTTCCATCCGGTCACGTGCCGTCGAGTCAGCGCGAGGTGGAACCGTGACTCGACGAACGAGCCCGCCCCGGCGGCAGCCATCCGGGCGTAGCACGCCAAGCGAGGACTGCCCTTTCGGCGGCGGCGGGCTGCCACCGCAGCGGGGGACAGGCTCGCGTCGGCCAAGCCCCTCGCCAAGGCCCAAGCGAAAAGGGCGTCGGCGGCCTCGGGCGGCAACCAGACGAGCGAATCGACCAGTGCGTCCCGCTCGCTCTCCACTCTGAGCCCTAGGTAGCTGGTCCACTGGTCGTCCGCCAGGGCGACTCGGCGGACCACCAGCCCGTCCAGCTCAGACCCGCGCCCCGGTTTCGCCAGGGTCACGACCCCAAGTCGAGGGAGCGGCGCCTCCGGCTTGCGCAGCTTGAGCGCACTGGGACCCCAGATTGTGGAGCCCGGGACCGACAACGCGCCGGCCCAGGCTCCCCGCCGCCACCCGGTGGGCCGGCGCCGAGCCCCCGGCGGAGGACACGTCAGCGGGCCACGGGCGTCATGACTGCCGCCATGCCGGGGCTGGCGGCCCCGCCAACCGGTTCGCGCGCCGCCAGACGACATCCCGTCGACCGCCGGACAGTCTGGATAGACTCGTGGCGGTCTGCCCGCAAGTTCTTGCGCTGAGCTAAGGAAGTAATCCGTCATGCGCGTTCTCCACGCCTTCTGGTCGCCCGTGCGCGGGTTGGGTCTCTGGGCGGAGGACTCAGATCTGAACGTCACATCCCGCTCGCAGGCGTACCGGTCGGCTCGGCCGCACATGTTCTGCGTCCCCGCCGACGACCTGGCCGCGGCGGTCGGCGCGCCCGCGACCGGCGCAGCCATCCTGTTGCTGCCGTCGCTTAGGACCGCGCCGCTCGATTCGCCCGAGTTGGTCCGCCCGCGCCAGCGGCCCACCGCATCGAACCCTCCGGTGTTGGCGGCTTGGACGGTCGATGCCGTCTGGCTCGCGCCGGCCGACGCGTTCGACACGCTCGCCTCCCCACCGGAGGGCCTGCGTCTGGGCGCATCCGCCCGCTTCGCGGGCCAACTCGCCCAGTTCGCCCAGGACCTGGCCGAACGCGGCAGATTCCTGCCCACCGTGGACCGGGTGGACGGCGCCGCCGGCAGCTATCGCGCCCGCTGGCGGCCACTGATCCAAGGGCCGGACCTATCTCAGGTCCAGGCGCTCGTCGCCGCCATGCCGCCGGTGTTCCGCGCCCTGACGGACTCGCCCGGCGACACCCGGGGCCAGGCGCCCGCGGCTCGCGCCGCGGGCGTGGTCGACGCCGTGTACGACGCGGCGGTCAGGCGCCAGCTCGCCCAGGCCGGGATCGACCTCTGTCAGGCGCTGCCGCGGCGCCGCGGCAGGAGCCCCGCCACTCCTCCCGTCGTGGAGGTGTGGCTCAGGGCGCTCGGCGCCGCGAGCGGGGACTTCCAGGCGAACGCCCGCGAAGCCGATCAGCTCATCGCCGCGCTGGCTTCCTGGGACGCGTTCGGCGAGGCGCCCGAGGGGCCCGCCCGGCTCCTGTTGCGGGTGGTCGAGCCGCTCAGGACCGACCCGGAGACCGACCCTGTGCCCGGCCCCGGCGTCGACCCGGAGACCGGGCCGGACGGCATCGTGCGCCAAGCCGGTCCCTGGCGGGTGGAATTCATGCTGCAGTCGGTCGCCGACCCGAGCTTGCAACTGTCCGCGGACCAGGTGTGGGCGCCGCCCGCGGGGCTGGGACGGTGGCTGGACCGCCCGGACGAGCTGCTGCTCGGCGAGCTGGGCCGCGCCGCCGGGGTGTGCCCGCGGCTCGCGGCCGGACTCCGCTCAGCGCGGCCGGAGGCGCTGGAGCTGGACGCGGCGGGGATGGTCGAATTCCTCGAACAGGACGCGCCGTTGCTGGAGCAAGCCGGGTTCGCGGTGCTGCTGCCCTCCTGGTGGACGCGGCGACCGGTTCTTGGGCTCCTAGGCAAGGCGCGGTCAACGCTGGAACGCGGCGATGGCGTGTTCGGCGCGGCGACGCTGTACAACTTCGAGTGGCGGCTCGCGCTTGGTGACCAAGATCTGACCGACGAGGAGCTGGAGTTCCTGGCCAGCGCCAAGGAACCGCTCGTGCAGCTACGTGGGGCGTGGCTGCGGTTCGACCCGCTGCGGCTCGGGCAGGCGATCGAATACCTGCGCGCCGGCGCGGCCGACATGACCGCCGCGGCGGTCATCGAGCTCGCGCGGGCCCACGCGGACGATCTGACCACGCCGTTGCCCGTGACCGGCCTTGAGGCGGACGGACTGCTCGGCGCGTTGCTCGACGGCGCCGCTGAACACGCCCTCGCGCAGGTCCAGCCCCCCGACGCCTTCGCGGCCACGTTGCGGCCATACCAATCCCGTGGCCTCGCGTGGTTGAACTTCTTGGCGCAGCTCTCATTGGGCGGCTGCCTCGCGGACGACATGGGGCTCGGCAAGACGGTCCAGCTACTCGCGTTGGAGGCGTTGGAACGCGCCGGGATGGACGATTCCGACCGGCGGCCCACGCTCATCGTGGCGCCGATGTCCGTGGTTGGGAACTGGCAGCGGGAGGCCGCCCGGTTCGCGCCGTTCCTGCTGGTCACAGCGTTGCATGGGGCAACTCGTCCGCGCGGCGACGAGGCGGTGGCGGTGGCTTCGGCGGCTGACATCGTGTTGACCACGTACCAGACGGCGACCCGGGACGTCGAAGACCTGGAACGGGTCGCCTGGCGGCGTGTCGCGTTGGACGAGGCTCAGGCCGTCAAGAACACCACCACCAAGGCGGCGCAGGCGGTGCGGCGCCTGGGCGCCGACCAACGCCTGGCGTTGACCGGCACGCCGGTCGAGAACCGGCTCGCGGAGTTGCGCGCGATCCTCGACTTTTGCAACCCCGGAATGCTGGGCTCGGCCGAGCGTTTCAAGACGCGGTTCGCCGGGCCCATCGAAAGAACTGGGGACATCGCCGCCGCGGAACGTCTCAAAGCCATCACGCGGCCCTATATCTTGCGCCGCGTGAAGACGGACACGTCGATCATCGATGATCTCCCGCCGAAGATCGAGATGCGGGAGACCTGCTTCTTGACCCCGGAACAGGCGAGCCTTTACCAGGCTGTCTTGGATGACATGATGCGCCAGATCGCGGCCGCTGAAGGCTTTGCGCGGTCCGCGATTGTGCTGGCCACGATGATGAAATTGAAACAGGTTTGCAACCACCCGGCGCAGTTCTTGCACACCGGGCCGCGCACCGCGCGCCGCTCGGGGAAGATGATCCGTTTGGCGGAGCTCACCGACGAGTTGTTGGCGGAGGGCGACAAGGCTCTCATCTTCACCCAGTTCACCGAGTTCGGCGAGATGCTGGTAGAGGATCTGGCGACGCGGCACGGCCGCACGCCGCTGTACCTCCACGGCCAAGTCCCCAAAGCGCGCCGCGACGCGATGGTCGAGGCGTTCAGCCAGCCGACCGGCCCGCCTCTGTTCGTGTTGTCGCTGAAGGCCGGCGGCACCGGACTGAATCTGACGGAGGCGAACCACGTGATCCACGTCGACCGTTGGTGGAACCCCGCGGTGGAGAACCAAGCGACCGACAGGGCGTTCCGGATCGGGCAGAAACGCGGGGTGCAGGTCCGGAAATTCGTCTGCGCCGGCACCCTGGAGGAGCGCGTCGACAAGCTGATCGAGGAGAAACAGGCCCTGGCCGAGTTGGTCGTCGGATCGGGTGAGAACTGGATAACCGAACTCAGCACCGCGGAGTTGCGGGACGTGTTCGCCTTGTCGAAGGAGGCCGTCGGTGAGTGATCGGGGTCGGTGGTATCCGCCAGCGCGGCCAATCGTGGTCGAGGGCGGTCTGAAAGCGCGCTCCAAACGCGGCGCGATCGGTGAGACCTGGTGGTCTGGGCGCTTCATCGCGGTCCTTGACGGCTTCGGGATGGGCGGGCGGCTGACCCGCGGCAAGAACTACGCGAGGCGGGGCCAGGTGATCAGCCTCGTGATCGAGCCCGGCATGGTCAGCGCCCGCGTGCAGGGTTCGCGGGCGCGGCCCTATCGGGTGCGGATCGGGCTGCGCGCCTACGACAAGGCCGAGTGGGGCCGTGTCACAGACGCCCTGGTCGAAGACGCGTGGTACACCGCGAAGCTCCTCGCGGGAGCGATGCCCGAGGAGATCGTGGACCTGTTCGACACCCTTGGCCTGGCGTTGTTCCCAGCCCGGCAGAGCGACCTGACCCTGGATTGCTCTTGCCCGGACTGGGGTGTGCCCTGTAAGCACCTGGCCGCGGTCTTCTACCTGCTCGCCGAGCGGTTCGACCAGGATCCGTTCGAGATCTTGGCGTGGCGCGGCCGTGACCGCGAAGAGCTGCTGGCCGCCTTGTCCGCCCGCCGCCAAGGCGGCCTAGCCGCCGACCGCGGCGCGACAGATGAGACCACCGTGCCGCTCAGCGAGCTGCTGGACACCTATTGGTCGGCGCCGGCGCAGCCGACGGAAGGGCCCCACCAGCGGTTCGGCGCGGTGGCGGCGGACGCGGTGCTCGCCCAGGCCCCGCCGATCGCTCTGCGCGCCCGGGGAATGGAGTTGCGCGACGCGCTCCGGCCCGCCTACGCCCCGCCCGCCGCCCAACGCGACGCCCAGTGATACATCGCGACCGCCGCGGCCGCGCCCGCGTTGATTGAACGGGTCGAGCCGTACTGCGTGATCTCGTAGACGCGGGTCGCGGCAGCGAGCGCCTGCGGGCTCAGCC
>JAITLE010000111.1 GCA_031278075.1 Bifidobacteriaceae bacterium
CGGTGGCGGACACCGCCGGGGTGGTCGAGCAGGTCTGGCGGTTGGGGCGGGACGCGGGCCGCGTGGACGTCAGGCCGGTCGGGGCCGTCTCGGTGGGTCTGCGCGGTGAGCACCTGGCCGAATTGGCGGCGATGGCGCGCTCGGCGGCCAAAGTGCGAGTCTTCTCGGATGACGGGATGTGCGTGGCGGATCCGGTGCTGATGCGACGCGCGCTCGAGTATGTCAAGGGTTTCGACGGGGTGATCGCCCAGCATTCGCAGGAACCAAGGCTGACCGAGGGCGCCCAGATGCACGAGGGGTTCGTGTCCAGCGAGGTCGGGTTGCGCGGCTGGCCCGCGGTGGCGGAGGAGTCGATCATCGCCCGGGACGTGCTCTTGGCGGAGCACGTCGGATCCCGTCTGCACGTCTGCCACGTGTCCACTGCGGGCTCGGTCGAGATTCTGCGTTGGGCGAAGGGCCGCGGCATCGCTGTGACCGCGGAGGTCACGCCGCATCATCTGCTGCTGACCGACGAGCGCGCCCGCACCTACGACCCGGTCTACAAGGTGAACCCGCCGTTGCGGTCCGCTGAGGACGTCGCCGCCCTGAGGGAGGCCCTGGCGGACGGGACCATCGACGTGGTCGGCACCGATCACGCGCCGCACCCGCCTGAGGCGAAGGACTGTGAGTGGGCCGCGGCCGCGTTCGGGATGACGGGACTCGAGACCGCCCTGCCGATCGTGTTCGAGTTGATGGTCGCCACGGGCCGGATGAGCTGGGAGGACCTGGCGCGCGCGATGTCGTCGGGTCCGGCCCGGATCGGGCGCGTGGCGGACCAGGGCCGGCCGATCGCGGTCGGGGCGCCGGCGAACTTGACGCTGTTCGATCCCGCGGCGCGGTGGGAGGTGGCGCCGGAGCGTCAGCAGACGGCATCGTCCAACACTCCCGTGGCGGGCCGGACGATGCGCGGAAAGGTGGTCGCGACGCTGTACCGGGGACGGCCGACCGTGCTCGCAGGGGAGGTGGTCTGAATGGCGGCGCGGGCCTGGCTGGTGCTGGAGGACGGGCGGCACTTCGAAGGGGAGGTGTTCGGCGCGGAGGGCGTGGCGACCGGCGAGATCGTGTTCAACACCGCGATGACGGGCTACCAGGAGACGCTGACCGACCCGTCTTATCACAGGCAGATCGTGGTGATGACCGCGCCGCACATCGGGAACACCGGCGTCAACTTCGAGGACCCGGAGTCGAAGCAGATCTGGGTGGCGGGGTTTGTGGTGCGGCAAGCCGCGCTGCGCCCATCCAACTGGCGGTCTCGCAAGTCGCTCGACCAGGAGCTGCGCGATCAGGGGATCGTGGGGATCTCGGAGGTGGACACGCGGGCGATCACGCTGCATCTGCGGGAACGCGGCGCCATGCGGGCTGGGATCTTCTCTGGCGCGGCGCGGTTGGACGGCTTCGGCCGGCCGTTGTCCTTGGAGCAGCTGACCCAGACGGTGCGGGCGACTGAACCGATGTCCGGCCAGGATCTGGCCGGCGACGTGACGACCCAGGGGGTCTATTGGGTGGAGCCGCCCGCTGGCGTCCGGGTCCGCGCCACCGTGGTGGCCGTGGATCTCGGCATCAAAGCGATGACGCCCACGCTCTTGGCGCAGCGCGGGGCGCGGGTCGCTGTGGTGCCGCGCTGGTTCACTTTCCGCGAGATCGCGGAGTTGCGGCCTGACGGGGTCTTCTTCTCCAACGGACCGGGCGACCCAGCCGCGGCCACGGCCGAACTGGACGTGTTGCGCGCGGTGCTCGACGCCCGCATCCCGTTCTTCGGGATCTGTTACGGCAACCAACTGCTGGCCCGAGCGCTCGGCTTCGAGACGTACAAGCTGGTCTTCGGGCATCGGGGGGTGAACCATCCCGTGGTCGACAAGCTGACGGGCAAGGTCGAGATCACCGCCCACAATCACGGCTTCGCCGCGAGTGTGCCCCTGGAAGGCGCAGTCGTGGCGCCGTTCGACGGTGGTCGGTTCGGCCGGGTCGAGGTGACGCACGTCGACTTGAACGACGATGTGGTCGAGGGTCTGCGGTTGCTGGACAGGCCGGCCTTCTCGGTCCAGTACCACCCGGAGGCCGCGGCCGGCCCTCACGACGCGGCTTACTTGTTCGACCGCTTCATGGACCTGATGTCGCAGGCGCGGACCGCGCCAGGGGCTCCCCGGATCGCCGAGATACTGTAAGCCATTCCGCCCGACGAGGGCGGACCGAGAAGAAGGGCAGTGTCCGATGCCGTATTGCACGCAGTGTGGCCGCCATCAGACCTCTAACGGCGCGTGTGCGGTTTGCGGCGGCGACGTCGGGTTGCCGCAAACCGGCCAGGCTCCGTTCCTCCCCGCCCAGCCCCGTCTGCCGCTCCCGCCGCCCCCGCCTCCGCCTCCGGCCCCGGCCTTCGCCCCTGCTCCACATCAGGGTCGTCGGGAGCGTCGCCGCGGCCCGGCGCGGCTGGTCGCCTGGGTGGCCGCCGCTGGGCTCGTGGCGGCTGGGGCGGTGTTCGGATTGGACTGGTGGACTAGCCGGAGGGACACGCCACCGGCCGCGCCCGCAGTCGCGCCGGAGCGCCAGGTCGACTTCGGCGATGGCCTGGTGGCCTACATCACCACGGAGGAGGACTTGAACGAACCGGATGACGGAATGCTCCACGCGGCCAATCAGATCCTCCTGCGCACGGCGATCGGAGCCGGCGAGCCGGCGGCGGCCGAGGCGGCGGAGGAGCTGGGCGGGACTGTGGCCGGATCCAACCCTTACACCGGCCTGTACACAGTGTTGCTGGACGCCAGGAAGACTCGCGCCGAACTGGAGGAGCTGGTGGCGCGCGCGGAGTCGCTCCCGGGGGTGAAGGCGGCGGCGTTGAACTTCGCCCTGGAGCCGGAAGGCGCGGCGCGGGCGAGCTGCCCCGAAGACTGGTATTGCACGAACGACGCGCGCTGGAAAGATCGATGGACCACCAGCCCCTCCGGCGGCAACTGGGGACTGGAGGCGATCAACGCGCCGAACGTTTGGAGGCAAGAGCAACTCAAGGCCAATTATATCGATGTGGGGATTTACGATTCGGGCTTCGACCTGGGACACGAGGATCTTCATTTCACCTGGACTAATCGCGCGGAATGGCCGGAAGGGGCGGACCACGGGACTCATGTCGCGGGAATCATCGGAGCACGGGTAAACAATGGGAAGGGGGTCGCGGGGGTCGCCCCGAACGTCAATGTCTTGGCGATGTCTATTTTCGCTGTCATGGCTGATAACGAGCGTCGAGGCGCTCTTGGATTCGCAACGGTCAGCAATATCGAGATCGGCTTGTGCTTGTTGGTCGCGGTCAAGAGAGTGCGAGTGCTCAACCTCTCGCTTGGGATTCTGGAGGGGGCGGTCAACGCCCAGCTCGAACCCAGGTCACGCTATGCTCAGGACTTCCGCGCCGCCATCAAGCTCGAAGAGGACAGCGTCCTCGGCTTCTTGTCGCCGGAATGGGCGAGTAAATTTGGGTACAGCCCGGATTTCTTGATCGTGAAGGCGGCGGGCAACGGAACCGGCGCGACCTACACGAAGGTGGACGGCGTGTGGCGGGCCTGCGGCGGCGAGGAATCGGTGAGCTGCGGCGAGAGCGCACGCGTCATCATCCAGGACGCGGGCACGGACTTCTTCGCGTCGGCGACCCGCCAGGAATTGAGGGACCGTGTGATAGTGGTCGGCGCCGCGGAATTGGATGGGGACTCGTTCAAGGTGGCCGGATACTCCGCGGAGGGGAGCCGGGTGGACCTGATCGCCCCGGGGACCGATATCGAGAGCACTGTGGCGGGCGGCCGCTACGGGACGATGAGCGGAACCTCGATGGCCGCCCCGCACGTGACAGGTGCGGCGGCCGCGGTGCTCGGCGCCGACCCCGGGCTGACCGGACCCGAGGTGAAATGCATCCTGACCGCCACCGCGTCTAGCCAGACGTACTCCAGCGGGAATCCGGGATCCAAGAACTCGTACCGGATGCTCGACGCGGCGGCGGCGGTGAACTTGGCGTGGGAATGGACTGAGAACGTAGCTGACTGCGCGTCTCGGCCAGAGCCTGAGGAGAGTTGGGAGCTCTCGAACAGTGGGATCGGGCCGTTCGCGTTGGGGACCGCCCAAGAGGACGTCTCATCCGGCCTGCGGGCCCGCCTAGGCGATCCGCACTGGACTTCGACGGGGTATGGATGCCCCCTCGGCGGGCTGTACGACGTGACCACAGAATCTTGGGGTGACTTCGCAGTCCTCTACAGCTCCGAAGTTTACGGCGACGCCAGTGACTATACCCCTGAGGAGCCGCCCGACCCGGACGCCCAAACGAAGACACTTTGGGGTTGGCGATACACCGGGATGGATGACCCGCCTGGCGGTCTGACCTTGCCAACCGAGGTGCGGGCCGGCGCGAGCCGCGACGAGATCCCCAAGACGCCGCCGCTGGACCATTCCGACGTGTTCGACGTCTATTGGGGGGAGCCGTCCGGCGTCAATTACGCGATGGGCGAGGACTACCTATACGCGATCTGGGGATTCGGGCCTATGGTCT
>JAITLE010000257.1 GCA_031278075.1 Bifidobacteriaceae bacterium
CGCCCCGGCCGGGTTCGCGGTCAACACGGGCGCCGTGGCGCGGGCCGCGTAACTCTACACTTCTCGCTCCTGACCAGAGAAGTGTAGGAATGGTGACGCCCGCCCGGATCGGCGTCAGCTCGGCCAAGACCGCCACAGGGCCCTGACCTGCGGAAACGCGCCCCGGCCGGGTTCGGGGTCAACACGGGCGCCGCGGCGCGGGCCGCGGAAGTCTACACTTCTCGCTTCTGACCAGAGAAGTGTAGGAATGGTGACGCCCACCCGGATCGGCGTCAGCCCGGCCAAGACCGCCACGGGGCCCTGACCTGCGGAAACGCGCCCCGCCCGGGCTCGCGGTCAACACCCGCGCCGCGGCGCGGGCCGCGTAACTCTACACTTCTCGGTTCTGGCCAGAGAAGTGTAGGAATGGTGACGCCCACCGGCATCCGGGCACGCCGCGAGGCGCAGCCCGAGAACGTCTCCACTGGTCAATAGTGGGACCACCACCAGGATCCGCCCGAAACCCCCACAAGCGGCGACCTGCTCGCCCCGTCGCTCACACCCCAGACCGGGCCGAACCCGGCCAAGGCAGCGACCGGAGTGACCCATCGGCATCGTGCCGCGGGGGCGTCGCCGTAGCATTGGGGGAGTGAGCGAACAGGCGCTGGAGCGGCAAGTCGCGGCGATCTGCCGGAACATTCTCGCGCGGGCCCCGGAGGACCGGATCGACCCGACGACTGAGCGGGTCCGAGCGGCCGTGGATTTGCTGGGGGAACCGCAGCGGGCCTACAAGGTGGTCCACGTCGCCGGCACCAACGGTAAGACGACTACCTCCAGGATCGCCGATTCCCTGATCAGAGCGCATGGTTTGCGGACCGGTCGGTTCACCTCCCCACACTTGACGTCCCCTCTGGAGCGGATCGCGATCGACGGGGCGCCGGTCTCGGCGGCGGCGTTCCTCGACGCTTGGGCGCAGGTCGCGCCTGTGGTCGAACTGGTCGACGCCCGCTCGCGTGCCGCGGGCGGCCCGCCGTTGAGTTTTTTCGAGATCATGACTCTCCTCGCGTTCACCGCGTTCGCGGACGCGCCGGTGGATGTGGCCGTGGTCGAAGTGGGGCTGGGCGGGCTGTGGGACGCGACCAACGTGGTCGACTCGACGGTGCAAGTGATCGCTCCGATCGCCCGCGACCACGAACGTTACTTGGGCTCCGCGCTAGCGGACATCGCCGCCGAGAAGGCGGGCATCATCCGTTCGCGCGCCGTGATCGGTCGGCAGCCGCCTGAAGCCGCCGCCGTGATCGAACGTGCCCTTCTCGACGCCGACGCGGTGGGCTATTGGTTCGGCGAGGACTTCGACGTGGTGGCACGCGAGGTCGCCTTGGGCGGCCAGGTGGCGCGCCTGCGTGGGCTCGCCGGCGAATACGATGACGTGTTCCTCCCGCTGTTCGGCGCGCATCAGGCGGACAACGCCGTTCTCGCCCTGGCCGCGGTTGAGTTATTGATGTCCGATGCCGACCGCCCGCTTCCCAGCGCCGCTTACGTTGAGGGCCTTGAGACCGCCGATTCCCCTGGCCGCCTGGAGGTGGTGGGCCACGCCCCGACCGTGTTGGTTGATTCGGCGCATAATGTGGCGGGCGCGGAGGCGCTGGTCGCGGCCGTCGAGGAGACGTTCCCGATCAGGTTGGTCGCTTTGGTCGGGATGCTGGACGACAAAGACCCCGAGGGGTTCTTGGGTGTTTTGGAGCCACATGTGACCCGGGTTGTCGTGACCCGTTCGACATCGGCGCGGGCGCTGGCGCCCACGGCGCTGGGGGATGTCGCCCGCGAGGTGTTCGGCGAGGACCGGGTCGATGTGGTGGACCGGCTGGACGAGGCTCTGGTCCGGGCGGTTGACCTGGCCGGTCAGGACTCGCCGGACGCGCCGGGGGCTTTGGCGACCGGGGTCTTGGCGACCGGCAGCGTCACAATCGCGGCCGAGGTGAGGATCTTGCTGGGCCGCAGTTAGGGCTCGACCGCGGAGTCCGGGTAGGCGGTGACCGCGAGGAACCGGCAGGGCAGCCGGACTAACTCCACCGGGCCGTGGGGCGCTTCGCCGTCGAATTGGAGGGCGTCGCCGGGGCGCATTGTGTAGTCGACATCGCCGTGGTGGTAGACCACGGTGCCTTCCAGCATGTACAGCAACTCGGTGCCTTGGTGTTGGAACATGGGGAACACTTCGGAGGAGTCGTCCAGTGTGACTAGGACTGCTTCCATCCGCTTGTGCGGTCCGCGCAAGGAGCCGAGCAGTTCGTAGAGGTGACCCTGTTTGGAACCGCGTCGGATGATTCTGGCGCCGTGCCCGGACGGCACGAACACCGCTTCGGATTCCACGGCCACGTCTCGGAACAGCGCGGTCACCGGCACCTCGAGCCCTTCGGCCAGGGCTGCCAGTGTCGCCAGGGAGCACGAGGTCTGCGCGTTCTCGATCTTGGAGAGCATCGCCTTCGAGATGCCCACTCGTTCCGCCGCCGCGGCCACTGACAAACCGTTGGCGTGCCGGATGGCCCGCACTCTGGTGGCGATCGCTCTCTTCAAGTCTTCGTGCAAGTCCTCGGGTGTCCGGGGCGCGGCCAGCCGCGCCTCCTCACCAGCTGCCGCGTTGCCCATTCTTGACATGATACGGGCGCGCTGTGACACGAACGGGTCGTCCGCGCTGAGCCGCCTGCGGCATAACGCGGGCAACCCATAGGAGTGTGGACCTCGTCACGCGCGCCGGAACCAGCGTCCACCGGGCCAGAACCTGCGTAAGCCCATAACCTGCGAAAACGCAGGTGGGCGGGTTACGGGGCTGAGCTGCGGCCGCCACGCGGGACGCGGAACTCTACACTTCTCGGTTCTGGCGAGAGAAGTGTAGGAATCGTCAAGCCCACCGAAATCGGCGTCAACCGGCCCAGAACCGTCGCAAGGTTCTGACCTGCGGAAACGCGTCCCGGGCGGGTTCGCGGCCAACAGGCCAGCCGCGCCTCCTCACCAGCTGCCGCGTTGCCCATTCTTGACATGATACGGGCGCGCTGTGACACGAACGGCTCGTCCGCGCTGAGCCGCTTGCGGCATAACGCGGGCAACCCATAGGAGTGTGGAC
>JAITLE010000086.1 GCA_031278075.1 Bifidobacteriaceae bacterium
CCGGCGGCGCTCGGGCGCATCCGGGCTGCGCCGCGGGGCACAGCCGAGTGCGCTCGGGCGAATCCGCGCGGCGGCCGTGGGCGCGTCCAGGCTGCACGCCGCATCCGGGCACGCTCGGGCGCGTCCAGGCTGCACGCCGCATCCGGGCACGCTCGGGCGCGTCCGGGCTGCACGCCGCATCCGGCGGCGCTCGAGCGAATCCGCGCCGCGGCGCTCGGGCAAGTCCGGGGTGCGCGCCGCATCCGGGCGCGCTCGGGCGGATCCGGGCGGCGGGTCAGGCGGGTCAGAGTTTCGTTATGGGCGCGAAGCGCACCAGGATCCGCTTGGTCCCGTCTTCCCTGAACTCGATGCGGGCCACCTGGTTGTCCGCGCCGCCTTCGACGGCTACGACACGTCCCAGCCCATACGCGTCGTGCGTCACCAGGTCGCCCGCTTCGAGCCGCGGCACGTCGGAGGCGGGACGGGGTGTGGCCGAGCCGAACGCTGCCGCCGTCCCGCCGAGGGGTGCGGGACGGGTCTTCCGGGTGTAGATGTTCCCGCGGCGTGGGCCGGGTCCGGGTTGTTCGGCTTGGAGAGCGCCCGTCGAGCCGCGTTCGCGGCGCCAGTCGAGCACGTCGTTCGGGATGTCGCCAAGGAACCGCGACGCGGGGAAATACTCCGCGCGCCCGAACACGGTCCGAGCCTCCGCCCGTGACAGGTACAGCCGCTCACGCGCCCGGGTCAGCGCCACGTAGACCAGCCGCCGCTCCTCTTGTAGCTCCAGTTCGCTGTTCGCCGACCGCCGGTGCGGGAAGGTGCCGTCTTCCAGGCCCGTCACGAACACCACCGGGAACTCGAGGCCTTTCGCTGTGTGCACCGTCATCAGGGTCACCTGCCCCGGGTCGCGGACACGGGCCCCGCTTGGCGCTGCCACGCCGGCGGGTGACCGGTCGGCATCGGGCGGCGGGGCGTCTGTGTCTGCGGCGCCGGCGCGCTGAGGCAACTGGTCGGAGTCCGCGACCAGGGAGACGCGCTCGAGGAAGTCCGCCAAGGACCCGTTCGGCTGGGTCTGTTCGAACTCGCTGGCGACAGCGTGCATCTCAGCGAGGTTCTCCACCCGGGACGCGTCCTGGGGATCCCGGGAATCCTGCAGCTCCGCCAGGTAGCCGGACCTGTCGAGCACGTGGTCGAGGATCTGGGCTGGCCCCGCGCCGTGGCGGGCCATCTCAGACAACTCGTCGAGCAGGTGGTCCAGTTCCGCCACGGCACGCTTCGCGCGCGGGGTGAGCGCGTCGATCTCGTCGTGGCGGGCGAGCGCGCCCCCGAATGAGAGCCCGTGCGATGCCGCCCACGCCGCGACCGCGGCCTCCGCCTGGGCGCCCAGACCACGCTTCGGGACGTTGAAGATGCGGCGAGTCGAGACCGCGTCGTCGATGTTGTCCACCGCCCGCAGGTACGCGATCGCGTCGCGGATCTCTTTGCGCTCGTAGAAGCGGGTGCCGCCGACCACCCGGTACGGAATGCCGCCCCGGACGAAGACCTCTTCCAGCGCGCGGGACTGGGCGTTGGTGCGGTAGAAGACGGCGGCGTCGCCGGGACGCACGCCGTGTTGGTCGGCCAGGGAGTCGAGTTCGCGGGCGATGAACTGGGCCTCGTCGTGCTCCGTGTCCGCGACGTAACCGACTACTTTGGGCCCAGCGCCTTCCTGGGTCCACAAGCGTTTGCGGCGCGCGCCCTGGTTCGGCGCGATCACCGCGTTCGCGGCCGACAAGATGTTCTGCGTGGAGCGATAATTCTGCTCCAGCAGGATGGTCGCGGCGTCGGGGTAATCCGTCGCGAACTCGACTATGTTCCTCACCGTGGCGCCTCGGAAGGCGTAGATCGATTGGTCCGAGTCGCCCACCACCGTCAGCTGGGCCGGGGTGTGCCCGCCGGGCGCCGCAGCGTCGGATCTGGTCCCGGTCAGCTCCCTGACAAGGACATATTGGGCATAGTTGGTGTCTTGGTACTCGTCGACCAGGACGTGGCGGAAGCGGCGGTGATAATGGTCCGCCACATCCGGGAACGCTTGCAGCAGGTTGACGGTCTGCATGATCAAGTCGTCGAAGTCGAATGCGTGCGCGCCTTGGAGACGGCCCTGGTACACCTTGTACACGTCGGCGGTCGCGCGGTCGATCGGGTCGCCGCCGGGAGGCTGAGCGGCGGCGTAGGAGTCCGCGTCGACCAACTCGTTTTTCAGGTTCGAGATTCGGCGGGCGATCGATTTCGGTTGGAACCGCTTGGGGTCGAGGTTGAGTTCGGCCATCGCCATGGTCACCAGCCTCAGCGAGTCCTGGGCGTCGTAGATCGAGAACGACCGCTTCAAGCCCAGATGTTCCGCCTCCCGGCGCAGGATGCGCACGCACGCCGAGTGGAATGTGGAGACCCACATATGCCGGGCGCCGTGGCCGACCAGCCGTTCCACCCTCTCCCGCATCTCCGCCGCGGCCTTGTTGGTGAACGTGATCGCGAGGATCTCGCCGGGGCGCGCCTGGCCTGTGGCCAGGAGATAGGCGATCCGCCGGGTCAAGACCCTTGTCTTGCCCGATCCGGCCCCCGCCAGGATCAGCAGTGGTGTGCCGGTGTGCGTCACCGCGGCCTTTTGCTCCGCGTTGAGCCCGTCGAGGAGGCGCTCGGCGGCCGCCGCCGCCTCAGCCGCCTCAGCCGCGGCTGCCCTCGCGCGGTCCGCGTCCCGCGGACCAGACCATTCGTCTGGGGGGGCGTCGAGGGGCGCCGGGTCGTAGGCCGGATCGTAGGGTTCGGCCTCGGCGGCGTCCCAGGCGGTCGGCGCCAGCGAAGGCAACCGGGTCAGATCGATCAAGGCGGGCGGACTGTGTTCCATAACGTCCCCAAGCCTAAAGGTTGCCTCTGACGGCACCGCCCAGCGACCCGCCGTAGCGGCCTGACCAGGTAAAACGCTCTCAACGCCAATGCTAGAGTCGTCAAACGCCGGCCCCAGCGGCGCAGGACTCGCCACCACCCGGGAATCACCGGCCCCTGAGGACGGCGGTCCGCCGCGCTCACCGCTCCCCGCGCGCCGCCTACCGCGCCGCCGACCGGGCCGCCGACCGGGCCGCCAACCGTGCCGCCGACCGCGCCGCCTACCGCGCCGCCGACCGCGCCGCCAACCGTGCCGCGGCCGCATCTGGCGCCGCGAGCGCGCGTCGCGCCGCCCGGCGGCAATCTGCCTGGCTGAGTGTGCCCAGATGCCGGGCGACATGCGGCAACACCCGCGGCGTGACCGACAGGCTGGTCGCGCCCAGCCCCACCAAGACGGCAGCCAGGTCCGGATCCGCCGCAGCCTCCCCGCACACGCCGATCGGTTTGCCCGCCCGGGCTGCGCCCTCGCATGCCAGCGCGATCAGGCGCAGCACCGCGGGCTGCCACGGGTCGTTCAAGGCGGCGAGTTCGCCAAGCCCGCGATCCGCCGCCATCGTGTATTGGGCGAGGTCGTTCGTGCCCAGCGACACGAAGTCGACGACCTCGCAGATGTCCGCGCAGGCCAAAGCCGCCGCCGGAGTCTCCACCATGACGCCGACCCGGGCCAGCCCCGCGGCCCGCGCCCGCGCCGCGAATTCCGCCGCCTCGTCGACGGTGGCGATCATCGGAGCCATGACCCACACGTCCGTTCCCGCAGCGGCGCCGCTGTCCGCCAACCCGCCCCGGCCGTCGCCCACCGTGCCATCAACCCCTCCAACTCCTGCGGCGGCCGCGGCGGCGACGGCGGCGAGTTGGTGGTCCAGCACCTCCCCCCGCCGCATCGCGGTGCGATAGCCCCGCACGCCGAGCGCCGGGTTCGGCTCAGCCCGGTCCGTCAGGAACGGGAGAGGCTTGTCCGCGCCCGCGTCCAATGTCCGCACCACCACTCTGCCGCCGCTAGCGGCCGCGAACACCGCGCCATAGGCCGTGACCTGCTCTTCAAACGTCGGCTCCACCGTCCGGTCGAGGAAGCAGAATTCCGTCCGGAACAATCCCACGCCGTCCGCTCCCACATCGACCGCGGCCCTCACCCCAGCCGCGTCTGAGACGTTCGCCAACAGCGGGACCAGCCGATCACCCGAGCTCACCGGCGCTTCCGTCTGGTCGGCGGCCGCCGCGGCGATCTCTGCCGGGCTTGGGTCGACGGTGATCGTGCCGCGTGAGCCATCGACCAGCAGCATCGCACCCTGGGGGATGCGGCGCGCCTCCCTGGCCGCCACCACGGCCGGGATCCCGAGCGAACGCGCGATGATCGCCGCGTGCGAGGTCGGCCCACCTTGCGCGGTGACGATCGCACGGCACAGGGCCGGGTCGAGCAGGGCCGTGTGCGCTGGCGCCAGATCCTCCGCGACCAGCACATATGGATAGTCGGGACGCGGCAGCTCGACCGGTTCGCGGCCCGCGAGCGCGGCGATCAGCCGGTCGCGCACGTCGCGGATGTCCGCCGCCCGCTCCGCCGCCATCCCACCCGCTTCCGCCAAACCTCGCACGATGCCGTCCGCCGCCTCCCACACCGCCCGCCCAGCGGGTGTCCCCCGCGTCGTGACCAGGTCCGACGCAGCCTCAGCGAAGGCCGGATCGAGGGCCAGCCGGGCGCCGGCCTGAAGCACCGCGCCCGCCTCGCCGCCGACCCGTTCCGCGAGTTGGGCTAAGCGCGCCGCGGCCTCGCGCGCGGCGGGGCCGAGGCGAGCCGCCTCCGCCGCCCGCTCCGACTCCGGAACTGTGGGCCCGAGCGGCGGCTCCGGCGCGGCCGCCGGGAACAGCACCGCCGGCCCCACTCCCCGCCCGGGGCTGGCCCCCACTGGACCGATCCGCCGCGCGCCACGCGCACCAGCGCCTGTGGCCCGCTCCCCAGCGGCGGCGCCAGCCGTCGCGCCCCGCGCCCCGGCATCAGAGTCACTGGCCCCACCAGCGCCTGTGACCCGCTCCCCGGCGGCGGCGCCAGCCGCCGCGCCCCGCGCCCAGGCATCAGAGTCACTGCTCGCGGCCCCGGCCTCAGCCTGGATCCGCGCGGCGATCGGCGACTCTGCCCCGCCCCCGGCGCTGGACCGGACAACCTCGCCGGCGGGGGCCGCCACACCCTCGTCGAGCTCGCCGAAGCCATCTTGGGCCATGGCGACCACCGCCGCGACGGCCGCGGCCGCCATGGCGCCGGCCGCCTCGATGAGGAGCTCGTCGCCGCGCCGCGCCCCCAGCGCGATCAGACCCACCGGACTGAGCGCCAGGGCCGGTCCGTTG
>JAITLE010000174.1 GCA_031278075.1 Bifidobacteriaceae bacterium
CCCCAAAAGGAGTACACGTGTCGGCCGCGTCAAACTGGGCGAAGGCGCCCGCGTCTTGTCCGAACCCTGCCCTGGGCGTGATTATCTGCTGGTCGAACGAGCATCAGCATAAACCGCGCCGCAACACTTATGAGTTTCTTGATGAAGTAGATCTACCGAAAATTGAAGAAGTCGATGCCCCGGCTGCCGCGAATGCCCTGGCGATGGGCGCTGCGGAGGGCGGTGAGACGCCATCGTTCTTCGAGTTGGTCGGGGCGGGGCGCACGCAACTCGGCTCGTCGCGGCCGCTGACGGTTTCCCTGGTAGCGGTGCTGTTGGTGGCGCTCGGCGTGATCCACGCGGCTGGCGCGCTCGGGTCGCTCTCGTTGGGCTTGGCGCAAAATGGGCTCGGCCGCGCCATGGTGGCCGGGGCGTTGGCGCTGGCGATCGGCGTGGGCGAGACCGTCTGCGCCGTCCAGGTGAGGCGCGGCCGCGCTTGGGCCAGGTTCGCGTCGGCGTGCCTGGCTGCGTTGATGCTGCTCTGGTTGACGATGGCGCCGTGGTCGCCCGGCGCGCTGACCGTGGTGGTGTTTGCCGCCTGGTTGGCCGTGGGTGCATTGTTGGTCCACCCGCTCACCTCGCGCTTCTTCGCTGCGGTCCAGCCCGCCGCCCGCCAGGTGTAATAGATATGATTGCCCGATGCCGCGACGCTCGCGCCGCTCGAACAGGGATTTCCGCCCGCTCGATTTGGCGCGCGCCCGCGGTGGCGCCCCGCAGCGCGTGATAGGCCCGGATGGGCGGGCCCTGTTTGTCTCGCCGGTCTCGCCTGCCCGCAAGTCTTATCTGTGCCCCGGTTGCGGCACGGCGATCTCGCCGGGCCAAAGGCAGGTGACCGTCTGGGAGGCGGAGCCGCTCCTGGGCAACGCGGCGGCCTTGGAACTGCGTCGCCATTGGCATGTGGCGTGTGCACCGGGTTGACTAGAACGCGCTAGCCGGCGGCGGGGTTCGGGGTTGATTAGGGCAGGTCAGGCCCGCCCTTGGGCGCAGCGGCGCCGGGTTGACTAGAGTGCGCTAGCCGCCGGCGGCGGCAACAGATCGGCTAGGCCGGCGATCGCCGGGCCGAGTTGAGCCGCGCGGGTCAAACGCGCGCCATGGGCGCGCGCCGCCCTGATCTGAGCCCCGGTCGCACCAGTGGCTAGCTGGGCGCCGCGGCCGAGCGCCGCGGCGACCTGCGAACCGGTGAGCGCCTCAACACGAGCCCACAGCGGGTAACCCGCAAGGACTTCGGCCGCTGCGGCCTCAGGCGGGTGGACCGAAACAATCGGCTTACCGAGAGCCACATACTCGAAGACCTTGCCGGTGGTGACATAGCGCCCGGCGTCGATCGCTAGAACCAATGCGTCCAGGCCCGCGTAGAACGCGGCCACCTCAGCCTTGGGCACCGGGCCAACAAACTCGACGCCGTCCGGGCCGGCGGCATCCAGCAACGCGGCGGTCGGGTCTTGGTGCGGCTGCGGGCGGCCGCCGAAATATCCCAGATAACCCGCGATCTTGAGCTGAGCATCGGCTGGGAGCAGGCCGCCAGCCTTGGCCTGGCGCCAGCCGTCAACCAACTCGGCGATGGGCACCTTAGCTGAAATAGTGCCCAAATAACCAAAGGTGAGGGGATGATCTGTGCGAGGGGGGACGGCATCGTCCAATGGCGCGGGCGGTAGGGCGAGCAGTTCCGGGTCCCAGCCGTTCGGGACCACCCGCAGGCGCGCGGCGGCCCCGGGATAGCGCGCGGCGTGCCAGGCGAGCGTGGCGCGGTTGACGAACCAGACCTGGGCGGCCGCGTCCACCACCCGCCGCTCCCAGCGGGCCCGGCGGTCCCGGTCCGGGTAGCGCTGGCGGCCGGTGAACTGGTCCAATATCCACGAATCGCGGTAATCGAGCACGTAGGGGACGCCGGTGGCGCGGTGGAACCGCCAGGCCGCAGCGAACGCGGCGAACGGGTTGCCGGACGCGATGACCAGGTCAATTGGCTGGCGGGCGTGCAGTGCGCGCAGTGCCCGGCCCAGCGTGCGCGGCCACGTCGCGTAGCCGATCTCCGGGAAGATCGCCAACTCGAACGCGAGGCGGGCCTTGCGCCACAGCCGCGGAAAGCGCCGGTGCGCGGGCGACCACGTGGTTTGATCCTGGTTGCGCAGCGGCCAGTCGAAGCGGGTGCGGATCAGTTCGATCCGTGGGTCGATCATCGCCTCAAGCGTCACGTCCGCGCCCGTGATCTCCGTAAATACCTTGCGCTCCACGGTCAGGACGGTGACCTTGCGCCCGCTCGCCGCCAGCGCGTTCGCCGTCGCTAGCTGCCGGTATGCCCCGCCCGAACGCGACGGCGGGAAACCCCACGCGACATAGGCAATGTGGTCAGACGGCGGCATCGGGTACTGGCTTCCTTTACGCTGAGAGTTCAGTTCATCGTAATAGAAGGGTTGCACGATGCCGCTCGCCCCCCGCCGCCGCCGCCTCCCGCCGCGCTTGGGGGTGCGCCGGGATGGCTCGCGCCAAGGTGGGCTGGGTGGCGAGGGTGATCGGGGTGACTCGGGGTCTGGCGGTGTGGTTGGTGGGAGCGCGGCACCGGCGGACGC
>JAITLE010000050.1 GCA_031278075.1 Bifidobacteriaceae bacterium
CGGGCGGTCGCTTGGGCGGTCGTCAGCATGCCCCACTGGCCGGCAGTGAGGTCACCCAGTTCTCGAAGAGCGTCTATCGATCTCATGCTTGGATTGTATCCTACATCAGGGTGCAAACCTAGTCATAGGCTGATCGCAGGTGGTGGTGTCGGTGGCCGTTGGAGTTGTTGGAGCACGTCGGTCACGTCGGGGGCGCGGTGGGCTTTGGGCGATACGGTGGGCGTTGGCCACGGACGTGTCGGAGTGGCGCAACCGGGCCGCGCGGCATCGTCCGTGCTCCTCTCGCGGTCGAGCAGGGTGGCGACGGTGCGGCGGAAGGTGTGCGGGGTGACCCACTCGAAGCCGGCGCCGGAGATGGTGGCGGTCGGTCTGCGGCTCGTGTCGCCGAGGTCGATGCCGGCCCAGCGAAGGGCGAGGACTTCGCCGATTCTGGCCCCGGTGGCGGCGAGCATGTCAGTCACGTCGAGCAGGTCGGTGGCGCGGGGATGGGTGATGAACTGGGTCTCACCGGTCTTCTTGTCCAGGCCTCGCTGCCAGCGGTCCACCATCGCCCGCAGGTCGTTGAGTTCCTTGACGGACAATATGCGGACCTCGGTCTTTCTCCTAGCCACCGTCCCGGTCTCGCGCACAGGGTTGGCGGGGATCGCGTCATGGCGGACAGCCAAGCCCAACGCGCCGGACAAGACGGTTCGGCAGTGGTGGGCCAGCGCTGGAGTGCGCTTGGCCACCGCCTTCAGGAAGGTGTCGACGCGCCCGGTGGTGGCTTCGGAGACGCGCAGGTCGCCGATGCCGGGCTTGATCTGGTTGGTGAGCAGGCTTTGGTGCTTTTCCCGCGCCTGCGGCGCCATCCTCTCGGCGGCGTGCTCACCGAGCCACACGGCCCGCGTTCCCCGCGTTCAAAGCGCAACGCAAAGCCAACCACATCCCCGGGCGCCTGGTCGTGCGCCGCGTCAAGGAGCTCAATCCCGAGGCCAAAGACGGCCCGAGCCATGTTTGGTCAGGAGACGCCGTGAGCCACCTGGCCGGGGTCTCGGACGCCGATCTTGACGCCATCCGAGCGGAGTACCGGGCCCACCTGAACGCCGCACGCGCCTCGTAAGTGGACACCACTTTTCCGATGAAAGTGGACAGTAAGCGGACACTTAGGCTCGTCGGCGCTGAAATGACAGTGGCTCTGGCTTGCGTTTCCGCTCGTCAGAGCCACTCCCTGGTCGGGGTGGCGGGATTTGAACCCACGACCTCTTCGTCCCGAACGAAGCGCGCTACCAAGCTGCGCCACACCCCGTCGGCCCCGTTAGGAGCCGGCGTCAGAGTCTACCCCTGTCACTCCACATCAGTCACATTCGCGCCCAGTCGCGCCCCTCGGCCGACCGGCGGCGCCCGGCCGGGCGGACGGCATCGGCCGTCGTGGCATCATCGTCACGTGCCACGCCGACCCGTCCCAGTCGACTTCTACCGCCGCGACGTGCTGGAAGTCGCGCCTGACCTGCTCGGGAAGCTGCTCTGCCGGCGGCGGGCGGACGGCACGGTGACAGCCCGCCCGATCACCGAGGTCGAGGCCTACCGTGGTGAAGCCGACTCGGCCTGCCACGCCCGCGCCGGGCGCACCAAACGTACCGCCGTCATGTACCAGCCCGGCGGCGTCGCCTATATCTACCTCTGCTACAGCGTTCATCATCTGCTCAACCTGGTGACCGGGCCGGCGGACCTCCCCCAGGCCGCGCTCATCCGCGGCGTCCAGGGAGCGCCCGGCCCCGGCCGCCTCACGCGGGAGTTGGACATCGACTTGACGTTGAACGGCGCCTCTCTGCTCGGCGGCGACATTTGGCTGGCCGATGCCGACCGGCCACCCCCGCTCGTCCGCGCCGGGCCACGGGTCGGAATCGGTCACGCCACACTCGCCGACCAGGCGTTGCCCTGGCGTTGGACGGCGGCCTATCCGGAGTAGTCGCCCTTACCGATGGTGTCGAACCAGGCTTTGACCTGAGCCGGGTCGTCGGTGAACGTGAGGGCGAGTTGGAGCAGGTCACGGGCCTTTTGCGGGGTCAGGTCGTAGCCCGGGACGGCGTCGCCGCCCTCGTAGATCGCGCCCGTGCCGGTGCGGGTCGTGCTCACGAACACCACACCTTCAGCGATCCCAGCCTGGCGCGCCGCGGACTGAGCTGAGCTGATCCCGCCGGCGCCGTGACCCGCCGTGACGATCCCGTCCACGCCGGCCGCGACAAGCGCCTCGATCGGAACCGCCGACGCCTCGACGTAGGAGTAGACGATCTCAGCCTGAGCCAGATCCTCCACCTTCTTGGTCGACAGGTCGAACGGCGTCTTCCATTCGGGGGCGCCGCATAGAGTGTGACGGGCGGGCGCCCTGACCGTGTGAATCTCATACCCGTTGACCACGCCGAGCGCTCCGAATTCCAAACCTGAGAAGGTGTCGGTGGCCCAGGCGTTGGTCTTGGTCACCTCACGGGCCGCGAAGAACTCGTCGTTCATCAGCACCACCGTGCCGAAGCAGGCGGTGACCCCGCTGGCCGCCAAGCGAATCGCGTTGAACAGGTTCGCCTCGCCGTCGAACGAGTAAGTGTTCGCCTGGCGCATGGACCCGGTGAAGACCACGGGTTTGTCGCTTTGGACCGTCAAGTCCGCCCAATACGCGATCTCCTCCATGATGTTTGTGCCCGTGTTCACCACGACGGCGTCGACCTCTTCTGAAGCGAGGATTCCGTCGAGCTGCAGCGACATCTCGAATAGCTGAGAGATCACGGTGCTCGCCGACGACCCGGGGATGGCGCCATCGACGATTGACAGGTTCGCCACCTCGTCGATCTCTGGGCGGATCCGCTCCAGCACCTCGCTGATGCCGCTGAGTCCGTCACCGCCGTAGTGGATGTAGTCGGCCGGTCCGAGCGCCGTGGACGTGATGGTGCCGCCGCCGTCGAGGATGACGACATTCGGGAGCTGGGCGTTCCCGCCGCTCATGTCGGGCGCCTCGGTCGAAACCGACGAAGGAGCGGTGGTGGAGGAGGCCGGGCTGGAGGATGAGCTGGAGCCGCTCGAGCAGCCAGCGGCCACGAGAGCCGCGGCTGAGAGGAGCGGGACAAAGCGCGCGCGGCAAGCGAAGGGTTTCACGGGGGTTATCTCTCCTGAGGGTTTGGTGGAATGCGGCGCGCCGGCGCGCGCCCGCTCCCATGCTCGCTGCGCGCCGTTTCACCCGTGTGTCTCTGTGCTTGCCCCGCAGAAAACTTCAGGTTACGTGGACGTCACTCACCGGTTCGGTGACCAATGCCGCCGCCACCACCAACGCGTCCGGCGGCAACGAGTCTTGCGGATGCCGGGTGATCTGGCCGGTCCGCGTCAGCACGTCGACCCAGTTGGCGATCGCGGTGCGGCGGATCACAGCGGCCCCGACCGTCACCGCGGCCCCGACCGTCACCGCCTCACCCTGGACCGCCGGCGCCGCGAGCGCGAGGTCCCGCTCGGCGAGGAAGAGCGCCAGGCTGTCGAGACGGCATCGTCCCTGGACTATCACCCAGCGGCCGGCGGCGTCCAGCTCGACGACCTGGTCGATCCGGCGCAAATCGAGGCGCGGCATCACCGCCGCGATCGACTCGACGCCCGGGGCGCCGTCACCACGAGACTCCAAGCTGCCCGCCGCGTACAGGGATGTGACCAGATCGCCGATGCCCGCCACATGGTGCAAGTGGCCCGCCAGGCGCGCGGGTTCCGCGCGTCGCGAGCCAGTCAGCCAGTGCACCGTCCAACCCTACGTGACGCGCTCCGGCGTGAGGAACAATGGCCCAGTGAACAAAGTCTTGGCGGTGATGGCCCATCCCGACGATGTCGACTTCTGGGCCGCGGGAACCGTCGCCCTGTGGACCGCGGCGGGCGCCGAGGTCGTGTACTTGTTGGTCACCGGCGGAGACGCTGGCGGGTTCGAGGACGGCGCCGCCCGGCGCGACATGGCGGGACGCCGCCGGGAAGAGCAGCGGCGCGCTGCGACGGAACTTGGCGTGCGCGACGTCCGATTCCTTGAAGGCTTCGCGGACGGTCACGTCCGGGTCGCCGAGGACCTGGTGCGGGAGATCACCAGGGCGATCCGCGACACACGGCCAGACCTCTTGTTGACGCAGAGCCCGAGCCGAGCCTGGCACGATATCAGGCTGAGCCACCCGGATCACCTGGCGACCGGCGAGGCCACCGCCCGCGCTGTCTACCCGTTCGCCCGCAACCCTTTCGCGTTCCCTGAATTGGCCGCCGCGGGCCTTCCCGCTTTCACGGTCCGCGAGCTTTGGCTGCAAGGCGACCCGAACCCCGACCACGCTGTGGAGGTGACCGATGTGTGGGATCGTCGCGCAAGAGCCTTGGCGGCCCATGCCAGCCAGCATCCCGATCTGGTCGCGGCTCTCGCGCGCGCCCGGCGCGAGGCTCGGGCCACCGCGCAGAAGTGGGGTTTGCCCGGTGACGCGCTCGCGGAGGAGTTCAAGCGGATACCAATCCCCGACTGACGGGGCGGTGTGCCCGCTCGTTCGCTACGCTGGCCCCTCTCCGGCGACGGGCGGGTCGGCGAGATCCTCTTCGTCGATCAGGCCCTCGCCGGGGTCCTCCCCCGGGACTTCGCCCGGGACTTCGCCCGGGGTGTCGCTCGGCGCCTCTCCGGTCTCTTCGCCCGACGGCTCGGTGGTCGGCTCAGTCGGCAGCTCGGACTCGGATTCGCTGGGCGTCGGCTCTGGCTCGCCCGTCGGCTCGTCCGGCGCGGTCGGCTCATCCGCTGGCGTCGTGTCGCCTGACGGTGGCGCCTCCGACTGCTCGCCGTCCGATGGCGTCGGCTCAGGCTGCCGCGCCGGTCGGTTGATGAAGGTGGTGTTCCGGTTCGAGTCCACCCCGGTGAGCTCGTCGGACAGCGGCTTGCCAAGCATCAGCTCAACCGCCGTCACAATGCCGATGATCAGCAAGAACACGCTGATTCCCAGCGCCACCAACGTCTGCGCCGTGCCGTAGCGGCTCAGCATTTGGCCGAACCAGGCGGGGTCGCGGGCGTCGGGCTCGGCCGGCGATTCGGTCGACGTCGCGTCTTGGTCGTCCAGCGTCTCGGCCTCGTCGACGATGCCGACCGCCACAGCCTCCGCCGCTTCCTCGGATTGCGCCGCGGCGTCTGCGGGGTTCGCTGCGCCCAGCGGGACCTCGACTTCCACAGCGGCGTCCACGGCATCGGCCACCGGCTCCTGTGCCGCCTCGGCGCCTTCCCCGGCGGTCGGCTCCAGGCCCGGCCGCGCCGTCCCACCCACCGCGACGAGCGTCGCGGCTTGCTGGGCGAGCGTTTTCACGGCGCGGTGCGTGCGGGTCAGGGAGCGGCTGTAAATATAGTTCCCCACCACTGTGATCATCGAGGCGAGCGCCGCGCCCATGATGGTGCCGGCGACCCCGAGGTAGGACAGCGCCACCGTCGAGGTGACCGCGGCCAGAGCGCTAGCGAGCACCTGGACGACGGATATCCCGCCTCCCGGTTTCTTCTCGGCGGCCACCAACCCACGGTACTCCACCGCTCGGGCTCTCGCGCGACGCGGGCACGCCCGCCCGAACCCCGGCCGGAGTCGTCCGGGCGCCGCCTGCGGCATCATTGACGCGTGATCCCGACCAGTCGCGCCCCCGAGACGCCTCCCACGACAAGCTGGTACGCCTCCCTCGTCGCCCTGTTCACGGCGCTTCTCGTGATCTCCAACGTCTCGGCCGTCAAACTGATCGGCCTCGGCACGGTCGACTTGTTCGGGCAGACGGTCGACGTGACCATCGACGGCGGCGCCTTCCTCTTCCCCGTGACCTACATCATCGGGGACGTCTTGGCAGAGGTGTACGGGTTTAGAGCGACCCGCCGGGCCATCCTCCTCGGGTTCGTCTGCTCCGCTCTCGCCGCGGGGTCGTTTTGGCTGGTCGAGGTCTCGCCGGCGGCGGCTAACTGGACTGGTCAAGCCGCCTATGGCGAGATCCTCGGATTCGTGCCCCGAGTGGTCGGCGCATCCCTCGCCGGCTACCTGGCTGGCCAGCTCACGAACGCGCTGGTCTTGACCTGGATGAAGCGCCGGGCGCGCGGGGAGGCACTGTGGCGCAGGCTGCTCGGCTCAACTGCCGTCGGCGAGTTCGCCGACACCATCGTCTTTTGCGTCGTCGCCTTCTATGGCGTGATCACGGGCACGCAATTCGCGGTTTATGTGGCGCTCGGATACGTCTACAAGTGCCTCGCCGAGGTCGTGCTGCTGCCCGTCACCTACCGTGTCGTCGCCGCCGTCAAGCGCCACGAGCGCGCTACTTGAGGACGCCCGGGTCTTCGGGGGCCAAGATCGCGATGATCCGGTTGAGGTCCGCGACCGATGCGAACTCGATCGAGAGGCGGCCTTTCTTCTTGCCCAGGGTCAGCGTGACCTTCGTGTCCAACAGGTCGGTCAGTCGTTCTCGCAGGGCGTCGAGCGCGTCGTGACGGCCACCCGCACGGGCTTGGGCCTTCTGCCCGCGAGCGTTGGGCTCGGCCGGGACCTCGCCGATCGCCACCAGCTCCTCAGTCGTCCGGACCGAAAGGCCCTCGGCCACGACGCGCTGCGCCAACCTCTCCATCGCGGCGGCGTCCTCCAGTCCGAGCAGAGCCCGGGCGTGTCCCGCGCTGATCACCCCAGCGGCGACTCGGCGTTGCACCAAGGGCGGCAGTTTGAGGAGGCGCAACGTGTTGGAGATCTGTGGGCGAGACCGCGCGATCCGCGCCGACAGCTCTTCTTGAGTGCAGGAGAAGTCGTCCAGCAGCTGCCTGTAGGCCGCCGCCTCCTCCAACGGGTTGAGCTGAGCGCGGTGCAGGTTCTCCAGGAGCGCGTCCAGAAGGAGTTCGGACTCGTCGGTCTCGCGCACGATGGCGGGCACTTCGCTCAACCCGGCGAGCTTGCTGGCCCGCCAGCGGCGTTCGCCCATCACCAACTCGTAACGGCTCTCGTCCGGGGATCCGACAGGGCGCACAACCACGGGCTGGAGCAATCCGACCTCTTTGATCGAGTCGGCCAGCTCGCGCAGCGCGTCCTCGTCGAAGATCTCGCGCGGCTGGCGCGGGTTCGGCGTGATCGCATCCAAGGCGATCAGGGCGAACGCCGCCCCAGGCACCTCGACGAGGCCGGGCTTGGCGGTGTCGGTCGAGGCGCCAGGGACTCCGCCCGGCTCAGCGTCGCTCTTCGGCTCGCCGAACAGGAGGTCCACGGGGCGGCGGGTGGATCCGGTGGCGCCTTCTGTCGCACTCTTGCCGCTCTCCGGACGCGCGCTTCCGGCGGTGGGGATGAGGGCGCCGAGCCCCTTGCCCAATCCGGTCTTGCGTTCAGCCATTGTCTCCTCCTGCGCGCTGCGCGATTTCAAGAGCGGCCTCCAGATAAGAGAGCGCGCCGGTCGAGTTCTTGTCATAGGTGATGACCGTCTGGCCGTAACCCGGAGCCTCCGAGATCTTCACCGACCGCGGGATCGTGGTCCGCAAAACCTGGTCGGGGAAGTGCGTCCGGACCTCACGGGCCACGTCTCGTGCCAGATTCGTCCGCCCGTCGTACATCGTCAGAACGATCGTGGAAACGTGCAACGCCGGGTTGAGCGAGTCCCGGACCCGCTCAACCGTGCCCAACAGCTGCGACAGCCCCTCCAACGCGTAATACTCGCATTGGATCGGGATCAAGACCTCCTTGCTGGCGACGAACGCGTTGAGCGTCAACAAGCCAAGGGAAGGCGGGCAGTCGATCACCACATAGTCGAGTTGCTGCTCCCCCGCCGCGCGTAGCGACCGCCGCAGGTCGTCGATGGCCGCGTAGAGGCGATATTCGCGTTCCGCGAGCGGCACAAGCTCTATCTCCGCGCCCGCCAGCTCTATCGTGGCCGGCACGCACCAAAGATTGTCAAGATCCGGACATGCTTGGATCGTCTCGGCCATGGGGCGGCCGCCTAACAGGATCTCGTAGACAGAGGGGACTCCCGAGTGGTGCTCGATCCCCAGCGCCGTCGAGGCGTTGCCTTGCGGGTCGATGTCGACCAGCAACACCCTGAGGCCGTTGTCGGCGAGGGCCGCGGCGATGTTCACAGCCGTCGACGTCTTCCCGACTCCGCCCTTCTGGTTGGCGACCGCTATGACACGGGTCGTGGACGGCGCGGGAAAGACGCGGTCGCGCAGCCGCAGGCGTCGCATCGCGTCGATCTGGGCTTGCTGGCCCAACGGGGTCTCGCTCATGGCCGGCCCCTGTTCAGCCGATGTCTCCCGTGAAACACTGCCGCCCGGGCCACCGAACGTCAAGCCGCTCACACGCCCCACCCCCCCAACACGGACGCCGCCCCAACCGATGTTTCACGTGAAACATCGGTCTCGCGACGCGCTACCCAGCG
>JAITLE010000128.1 GCA_031278075.1 Bifidobacteriaceae bacterium
GGCCAGGGCCGCCCAGGCGATGAGGACACATCGCGTCGCCGCGGCCGGCGCGACCGTTACCGCGACCGCAAATCCCGTCAGCGGACAGGGGCGGACCCGGCATCGTTGGAGGAGGTGGAGATCCAAGAGGACGACGTGCTGATCCCCGTCGCGGGAATCCTCGACGTGATGGACAACTACGCCTTTGTGCGCACGTCGGGCTATCTGCCCGGCCCGAACGACGTCTACGTCTCGTTGGGCCAGGTGCGCAAAGCGGGCTTGCGTGAGGGCGACGCGATCGTCGGCGCGGTCCGCCAACCCAGGGATGGCGAGCCGCAACGCCAGCAGAAGTACAAGGCGTTGGCGCGTCTCGACTCGGTCAACGGCATGAGCCCAGAACAGGCGCGCGGCCGCAAGGAGTTCGCGGCGCTGACACCGCTGTACCCGCAGGAGCGTCTGCGCCTCGAGACGAGCCCAGAGAACCTCACGACCCGCTTGATCGACCTGGTCAGCCCGATCGGCAAGGGCCAGCGCGGCTTGATCGTCTCGCCGCCGAAGGCGGGCAAGACCATGATCATGCAGGCGATCGCGAACGCGATCACCACCAACAATCCCGAGGTCCACTTGATGGTGGTCTTGGTGGACGAACGCCCGGAGGAGGTCACGGACTTCCAGCGCTCTGTCAAGGGCGAGGTCATCTCGTCGACGTTCGACCGGCCCCCGTCGGATCACACGATCATCGCGGAACTGGCGATCGAACGCGCGAAGCGCCTCGTGGAGCTGGGCCACGACGTGGTGATCCTCCTGGACGGGATCACCCGCCTGGGCCGCGCCTACAACCTCGCGGCTCCCGCCTCGGGGCGGATCTTGTCCGGCGGTGTGGACTCGTCCGCGCTGTACCCGCCGAAGAAGTTCTTCGGCGCGGCTCGCAACATCGAGGGCGGCGGCTCGCTCACGATCCTCGCGACCGCCCTCGTCGAGACCGGCTCGAAGATGGACGAGGTGATCTTCGAGGAGTTCAAGGGCACCGGAAACTCTGAGCTGCGTCTGGCCAGGACCTTGGCTGACAAGCGCATCTACCCGGCGGTGGACGTGGACGCGTCCGGCACACGCCGCGAGGAGTGGCTGCTCGGCCCGGATGAGCTCAAGATCACCTGGAAGCTGCGGCGCGTCATCAGCGCGCTGGACTTGCAGCAGGCGATCGAGCTGCTGTTGGAGCGCCTGCGCAAGACCAGCTCGAACGCTGAGTTCCTGATGCAGGTCAACAAGACCACCCCAGACATCAACTGACGGCGGCGGAATAAGGGCGCCGCCCGCGATGTTCTGGCACAATACCTGAGGCGTTCCGGTTCACGCCGCCGCTGCCGCGCGGCGACCCGGCGCCGAGAAGAGGAGTCAACGAATGAAGAAGAACATTCACCCGCGCTACGTGGAGACCACCGTGACCTGCACGTGCGGCAACAGTTTCATGACCCGTTCGACCAAGGCGAGCGGCGTCATCAACGCGGACGTCTGCTCCGCCTGCCACCCGTTCTACACCGGCAAGCAGAAGATCTTGGACACGGGCGGCCGTGTGGCCCGCTTCGAGGCCCGTTACGGCAAGCGCCAGGCCCCAGCCGCCAAGTAGCCGGTCCGCTGGCGTGCCGTCGATGGACGCGATGGACGATTTGGCGCGGAGCGTGGTGCCGCTGTTGGAGGAGCACGCCGCCCTGACCCGCGAGATGTCGGATCCTGAGTTGCACGCCTCAGCGGGCCGGGCTCGGCGTGTCGGGCGGCGTTACGCCCAGGTGAGCCAGGTGGTGCGCGCTTTCGAGGTCTACCGGGCGGCGGCCGGGGATTTGGCGGCGGCGGAGGAGTTGGCCGATTCCGACCCCTCGTTCCGCGAGGAGCTGCCCGCCCTGGAGTCGGCTCAGTCCGCGGCTCTGGTCACGCTGCGGGATCTGCTCGCGCCACGCGATCCGGACGACGCGCGGGACGTGATCATGGAGATCAAAGCGGGCGCGGGCGGGGAGGAGTCGGCGTTGTTCGCCGGCGACCTGTTCCGCATGTATCAGCGTTACGCGGAGCGGCGGGGCTGGTCTGTGGAGGTCCTGGATCTGAACGCGACCGAGTTGGGCGGCGTCAAGGACATGGCGGTCGCGATCAAAGCCCGGGGCGCCCCGGAGCCGCAGGACGGCGTGTGGGCGCAGCTCAAATATGAGGGCGGCGTGCACCGCGTCCAGCGTGTGCCCGTCACGGAGTCACAGGGCCGCATCCACACCTCGGCCGCCGGCGTCTTGGTGTTCCCGGAGGTGGACGATCCGGCCGAGATCGAGATCGAGCCGAACGAGATCAGGGTGGACGTGTTCCGTTCGTCTGGCCCTGGTGGGCAGTCGGTCAACACGACGGACAGCGCCGTCAGGATCACGCACTTGCCGACTGGCTTGGTTGTGAGCTGCCAGAACGAGAAGTCTCAACTCCAGAACAAGGAGCAGGCGCTGCGCATCCTGCGTGCCCGCTTGGCGGCGCTGCGGGCGGAGGAGGCCGCCGCCGCGGCCGCCGACCAACGCCGCTCTCAGGTCCGCACCGTGGACCGGTCGGAGCGCATCCGCACCTATAACTATCCGGAGAACCGGATCGCGGACCATCGCACGGGTTTCAAGGCGTACAACCTGGACCAGGTGCTGGACGGGGACCTGGACCCGGTGATCGCGTCGGCTTCGGCGGCGGACGCGGCAGGCCGCTTGGCGGCGCCGGCCTGACCCGCGGCGGCGCGGTAACCTGGCGGGCGTGACGTCACCCAAACCCGAGGGGTTGTGGGGCGCGCGGTTCGCCGCCGGCCCCGCCCCCGAACTGGCCGCCCTGTCCAAGTCGACGCAGTTCGATTGGCGTTTGGCGCAGGTCGACATCGCCGGGTCCAAAGCACATGCCAAAGCGCTCGCCAAGGCCGGGCTCTTGACCGCGCTGGAGCTGCACGACATGCTCGTGGCCCTCGACGTGCTGGCCGAGGAGGTCCGCCTGGGCGCCTTCACCCCGGCGGAATTCGACGAGGACGTGCACAGCGCCCTCGAGCGGCGCCTCGTGGAACTCGCCGGCCCGGCGCTGGGCGGGAAACTGCGTGCCGGGCGCTCCAGGAACGACCAAATCGCCACGCTGGTCCGCTTGTGGCTGCGGGAGCGGGCGCGCGGCATCGTCGCGGGGCTGTTGGACGTGGTGGACGCGCTCGCGGCGCAGGCGGCGGCGCACCCGGACGCGCCCATGCCGGGCCGCACCCATATGCAGCACGCGCAGCCCGTCTTGCTGGCGCATCACCTGCTGGCCCACGCGTGGCCGCTGCTGCGTGACGCGGAACGGTTCCGCGAGTGGGATCGGCGCGCCGCCCGGTCGCCCTACGGCGCGGGCGCGTTGGCCGGCTCGACCTTGGGGCTGGATCCGGCGCTGGTGGCCCGCGAACTCGGTCTGGGCGAACCGCTCGAGAATTCGATCGACGCGACCGCCGCCCGTGACGTGGTGGCTGAGTTCGCCTTCGTCGCGGCTTTGGTGGCGGTCAACTTGTCGCGGCTGGCGGAGGATGTCGTCATCTGGTCGACCGCCGAATTCGGTCACGTCACGCTGCATGATTCGTTCTCCACCGGGTCCAGCATCATGCCGCAGAAGAAGAACCCGGACGTCGCGGAGTTGGCGCGGGGCAAGGCTGGCCGGCTGATCGGGGATTTGACGGGGTTGTTGGCGACGCTCAAGGGCCTCCCGCTGGCGTACAACCGCGATCTCCAGGAGGACAAGGAGCCGGTGTTCGATGCCGTCGACACGCTCACGTTGTTGCTCCCGGCCGTCGCGGGGATGGTCAGGACGCTCGAGTTCGATTTGGCCCGGCTCGCGCGCCTGGCCCCTTCCGGTCACGCGCTGGCCACCGACCTGGCGGAGTGGATGGTGCGCCGTGGCGTGCCGTTCCGCGAGGCGCACCAGGTGGTGGGCCGCGCGGTGCGCGCCGCGGACGCCGCCGGCAAGGAGCTGTGGGAGCTGACGGCTGAGGAGTTCGCCGGCGTGGACGCGCGGCTGACGGCGGATGTGTTGGGCGTGTTGACTCTCGAGGGCGCGCTGTCCGCTCGGGACGGCGTGGGCGGCACGGCGCCGCCTCGGGTTCGAGAACAGTTGGCGGCGGCTTTGGCCGCCGCCGCGGGGCTGCGCGCTTGGGCCGGCGCCTGACCGGGGCTCAGCTTTTCAACGCCCCGAGCATGGTGAAGATCTGGAACACCACGATCAGCGCGCCGCACTCGAACACCAGCACGTACATCCCCCAGAACACGAACACCCGGTAGCTGGGCAGCGTCAACCCGGCCCGGCGCGCGCCTTCGCAGCGCAGCCGGTGCAACGCCGCGACGGGGAAGAGGATGCTCAACGCGGCCGCGAAGATCGACGAGAAGGACAGCAACTGCACAAAAGCCCCTTGGAAGGCGAGCCCCACCGCCAGCGGCGGAAGGAAGCAGATCGCGGCCAGCGCGGCGCGTCTCGCGACGCCGGGCCAGTGGACCACACGCTTGGGCTGGTGGTGGCGTAAAGCTCCCCGCAGCACGTCCGTCAAGGCTAGAGCGGTCGCGAGGTAGGTTGTGACCAGGATGGTCGAGGAGAAGGCGTTGAACAGATCGGGTGTCGCCGCGTTGTGCCCCACCGCGTCGATCTCGTGCAGGAAGACCCCCACCGACCGGCCTGCGCGCTCCACTTCGGCGAAGGAATGGGATCCCTTCTGCGGCAAGGCGCCCAACGCGACGAAGATCCAGACCACGTAGGTCACCAAGGCGATCAGGTTCGCCACGATGAACACTTTGCGCAGCGACCTGGGCGAGGCCCTTCCCGCGTAGGTCAGCATGGTCGGCACGGTGGTGTGGTAGCTGTAGGCGGTCATGAACACCGGCAACGCCGCCCACATCCAGGCCAGTTCTGGTCCGGAACGGTACAGGTTGTCCAGATGGACGCTTGGCGCGACGCTCACGACCAGCGCCGCCAGCAGTGTCAGGTTGACCGCGAAGAAGACCCGGTTGGCGGCCGCCGCCCGCCGGCCGCCGGATATCACCACGAGGGCGATCACGGTGACGTAGCCGATCGACACCACCGGGGACGAGACATGCCAGCCGAGGTATTTGGACAAGTCCAATCCGTAGGTCGAGCCGGCCGCGGATATGAAGCTGGCCGAGAACGCGTAGAGCATGGCCAAGGCGACGCCGTTGACGGCGGCGCCGCCTTTCGGGCCGAACAGCGTCCGGCCGATCTGGCCGAACTCCGTCCCGGGCGGGAAGGCGAGGCAGACTTCCAGCATCATCAGGCCGGTGTAGGTCATCAAGCCCCACAGCGCGATCATCGCCATCGCGGCCAGCGCCATCCCCATGCCGTGGGCCACGATCGGCAGGGCGAGCATGCTCGCGCCCATCTCTGAGGCTGTGAGCAAGAACACCGCCCCGGTGAAACGCCAAGGCGGCATCTTGGCGGCGGCGGTGGTGGCCAGTTGGGGAACCGCGCTCATCGCCTCGCCGTCCGCCGTGGATCAGTAGCTGGTCAGGAAGTCGATCAGGGCTTCGGTCCCGAAGGCTAGCGCGCTGACCGGGACCCGCTCGTCGACCCCGTGGAACATTTGCCAGAACTCGAAGCTTTCCGGCAGGTTCAGCGGCGTGAAGCCGTAGCCGGCGATTCCCAACCGGGCCAGTGACTTGTTGTCTGTGCCGCCCGGCATCATGAACGGCAGCACGGGCACGCCAGGGTCGAGCCGGGTCAGGCTGGCGCCCATCGCGTGGTAGATGGGACCGTCGTCGGACGCTTCCATGCCGATGTGGTCGTTCAATCGCTCAATGTGGATGTCCTTGCCCACCAGGCGCTCCACCATGTGCCAGGCCGCGTCGCGCTGATCGGGCATGGGCCGCATGTCGACGGTGGCGCTGGCGGCAGGCGGCACCACATTGGCTTTCCCGCCGGCCTCCAGGCTGGTCAGGTTCAGGTGGGTGCCGAGCGCCGCGGCGACCACGCTGCCGGTCTCGCCGGCGTGCTCCAGCATCGACTTGACCGCTTCTGGGTCGGACACGTGGATCGGGGTCCCCATGACGTGGCTCAACTGGGTGAGGAAGTCGCGCATCGTCTTGGTCAGGTGGGCGGGGAAGTGGTGCTGGTCCAAGCGGGCCAGCGCCGCCACCAGCTTGGCGACCGCGTTGTCGTTGTTCACGAACGAGCCGTGGCCGCCCTGCCCGGACGCGGTCAGCCGCATCCAGCCGATCGCCTTCTCGGCGGTTTCCACCAGGTAGACCTTGTGGCCCGCGATCCACGCTGAGAAGCCGCCCAGCTCGCTGATCGCCTCTTTGGCGCCGTGGAACACCTCAGCGTGGTTGGAGACCATCCACTGTGAGCCGTAGACGCCGCCGTTCTCCTCGTCGGCGAAGAACACCAGGATGATGTCCCGCGCGGGTTTGGCGCCCCGGCGGCGCAGTTCTCGCACAACCGCGAGGATCATGGCGACTTGGTCTTTCATGTCGATCGCGCCGCGCCCCCAGATCACGCCGTCGACCAGGTCGCCGCCGAACGGCGGATGCTGCCAGTCGCCCAGCGCCGGCACCACGTCGAGGTGCTGGTGGACCACCAGCGGGGCTTTGGTGGAGTCTTGTCCTTCGATTCGGACCGCCACGTTGGCGCGCCGGGGCGCCGACTCGAACAGTTGCGGCGCGAGCCCGATGTCTTGGAGCTGCCCGATGACGTATTCGGCCGCCTCTCGTTCGCCCTTTGTGGTGGACTCCTCGCCGGTGTTGGTGGTGTCGATGCGGATGAGCGCGGACAGGAAGTCGGCCGCCTCCTTCGCCATCTGGCTGTTGGCGTCCGGTGTCTTGGCTGGCGCCGCTGTGGTCTGGGTCATGGTGTTCCCTCCTCGGTTGTGGCTGGCCGCCCCGCCTGGCGCGGTCGTCACGAAACTAAGCCCGGGGCGAGCGCGCGGCGGAGCGGGCGGTTCGGCTTCTCAGACTGTGAGAAACCCGAGCGCGGGCGCGTTAGGATCAGCGGGTGCCCAGCCCCGAGCCAGCCCCGGCGCTCAGCCGTTGTGCCGTGGCGGGCGCCTTGGGCGGGCTGCTCAGCGGCATGTTCGGCGTGGGCGGCGGCGTGGTGATGGTCCCGCTGCTGATCTGGGTGGCGCGTTTGGACCAACGCCGGGCTTCGGCCACGTCGCTGGCCGCGATCATCCCCACCGCGGCGATCGGCGCGTCGACCTATGGCGTCCGCGGTCATTTGGCCGTCGGGACCGCGGCGATCGTCGCCGCCGGCGCCATGGCGGGCGCGTGGGCGGGCGCCCGGGTCCTGCGGAAGATCAAGCTCAGCGTCCTCAGCTGGGCGTTCGTCGCGCTTCTCGCGGCGACCGCCGGTTTCATGGCCTTTCACACCCCCGAGCGGTCCGCCGCCCCGCCCCTTGACCTCGGCCGGGGCCTCGGACTCGCGGCGCTGGGGCTCGCGATGGGGCTCGCGGCCGGACTGTTCGGCATCGGCGGCGGCGTGATCGCCGTGCCGGCCTTGATGGGGCTGTTCGGGGCTGGCGATCTGGTGGCCCGCGGCACGTCGCTGCTGGTCATGGCGCCTTCGGCGATCACGGGCACGGTCACCAACTGGCGTGGCGGCCTGGTCGACCCGCGGGCCGGCCTGGTCACTGGCGCCGCCGCCGCGGCGGCCTCCCTCGGTGGCGCCGCGCTCGCGTTCCTGGTCTCGCCCAAGACGGGCAACACGCTGTTCGCGGTGCTGCTGGCCGTGAGCGCCGCCCAGCTCGCGGTCCGGGCGGCCCGTGTGGCGCGGGATGCTGGACAATAGAGCGCGTGCCTGAACCGATCATCAACTCCTTGGAGGCGCGCGGCCTGATCGCGCAATCAACCGACCGCGCGGCCCTCGCGCAGCATTTCGCCGCGGGGCCGGTCACTTATTACTGCGGTTTCGACCCGACCGCTCCCTCGTTGCACATCGGGAATCTGGTGCAAATCATCACGCTGCGGCGCTTGCAAATGGCGGGGAACCACCCGTTGGCGCTGGTCGGCGGCGCCACGGGGTTGATCGGCGACCCGAAGATGACGGGCGAGCGCACCCTGAACGACCCGGAGACAGTCGCCGCCTGGGTGGAGCGTATCCGCTCCCAGATCGCCCCGCTCCTCGATTTCGAGGGCGCGTACGCGGCCCGCATGGTCAACAACCTCGATTGGACCAGCCAACTCAGCGCGATCGATTTCCTCCGCGTGGTCGGCAAGCACTTCCGGCTGTCCACCATGCTCGCCAAGGAGACCGTGGCCCGCCGCCTGGCCTCTGAGCAGGGCATCTCTTTCACCGAGTTCTCTTACCAGGTCCTCCAGGGCATGGATTTCCTTGAGCTGAGCCGGCGCCACGGCTGCACCTTGCAGACCGGTGGCAACGACCAGTGGGGCAATCTGTTGGCCGGGGTCGAACTGATCCACAAGGCGGACGCGAACAAAGCGCA
>JAITLE010000147.1 GCA_031278075.1 Bifidobacteriaceae bacterium
TCGTGGCTGCGGCTTCCACTGGACTCGACCCCCGCGGCCGCACCGCAGGCGCCGCCTGGCCTGTCGACCCTGTCGGCTCCGCTTAGCCTGGATCCAGGCTTAGGGCCTCCCGCCGCCATTGACCGACGGAGCCGTTTGGGCCGCGCCCGCCGGCGGGCCCCACAGCGGGCGGGCGTGACGATTCCCGCACTTCTCCCGCGGGAACCGAGAGACGCGCAGTCAGTGACACGCGCCCTGATCGGGGCCGCCCTTGTCGCCCGGGGGTCGCGTCGACCCCGCCAGGACCACCGCCAAGACGGTGGGCGCGGCGAGCGCCAGCATCGCCAGCCTGAACCCGACGTGCTGCGCGAGCAGCCCCAACAACGGCGGCCCACTCAGGAACGCGCCGTAGCCGATCGTCGAGACCACGGCGGTGCGCTGCGCGGCTCGTGTCGGATCGTCGCCGGCTGCGCTCATCCCCAGCGGGAAGACCAGAGCGGCGCCCGCCCCCCAGAGGGCCGCGCCCACGAAGACCAGGGGCAGGGCCGGCGTGAGCGAGTAGAGCCCGACACCCGCCGCCGCGGCCACCCCCGACGCCCGAATGGCCCAGGGCCGCCCGAACCGGTCCACCAACGGTGTCGCGAACATCCGGATCGCGGTCTGCGCGGTCAGGAACACGGTGAAGCCAACGATCGCGGTCGCCTCGGACGTCCCAAAGCTCTGCTCGATGCCTGAGGCCATCCAATCGCTCGCCGCGCCCTCGGCCAGGGTGAGCCCTAGCACCACCAGTCCGATCAGCAAAGTCCGCGACTCGAGCCACGCCGAACGCTCGCCACGAGCGCGGGCCGAACGGTCGGCATCGTGCTGCGGGGCGGGCAGCAGCGTGTGCGCGCCCCACGCGACGGCCGCCAACGCGAGCACCGCCACGGCGCTGAAGTGGGCGATCACCGGCACGCCGAGCCGTGCCATGGCGGCGCCCGTCGCCCCTGCGATGATCGTGCCGACCGAGTAGCCCGCGTGGAGGCGCGACATGACAGCGCGGCGGAGGGCGCGTTCCACGTCGGATGCGGCGACGTTCTGGGTGACGTCCCACACGCCGAAGCCGATCCCCAACGCGGCCAGCCCCACCCCGACGCCCGCGACCGCCTGTGCGGGTGTCGCGCCGCCCGCGCCGATGAGCCCCATGGCGGCCAGGCTGGCCGCGGCGAGCAGCACCCGACGCAAGCCGAAACGCTGGATGAGCAGGCTCGAGAGCGGCATCGCGGTGATCGATCCGAACGACCAGCAAAGCAGCAGCAGCCCCATCGACTGCGCGTCCAGACCTAGCGTCAAGCGGATCGCGACCAGCCGCGACGCCCACGTCGCGAAGACGAACCCGGCGGCCGTGAACATGACGAACACGCCCACAGCGGCGCGGCGGACTTGGACGTCGTCGGGGGGCAGCGCTGGGGTCACCGTGCGACAGTACCGTAAGGGAGCGCGCCCGTCAGGGGCGTTTAGGCATGCCTAACCTAACCGCTAGGCTTGGGTTGTGCGAACACCGGAGACACACCCGTGAGCAACATCGCTGTCGAGCACGCGCCTTCGGGTCTGGTCCGCACGTCGGTGGTCGCCCGCGAGGCGATCAGCCCGCATGTCGTGCGCGTGACGCTCGGCGGCGGGGATCTGCCGCTTTTCGAATTCAAAGGTTTCGATCAGTGGTTCCGGCTCGCCATCCCGGTGCACGATGCCGACCGGTTCGACAACCTCCCATCGACCTTCGCGCTCGGCGGTTATTTGCGTTATCTGGCCCTGCCGAAGGCCACCCGGCCGGAGATCCGGAATTACACGGCCCGGGCCTGGCGGGCCTCGCCCGCGCGGCTCGACATCGACTTCTTGCAACACGGCGACCACGGTGTGGCGGGGCCGTGGGCCGCGACGGTCGAGCCGGGCGCCGAGGTCGCGCTGATCGATCAGGGCTGCGGCTGGAAAGACCCGGGCGCCGACTGGCGCCTGTTGGCCGGCGACGAGACCGCGATGCCCGCGATCGCCGGGATCCTGCGGGACATGCCGCGGGACGCGGTGGGGCACGCGTTCATCGAGTTGTTCGACGCGCGTGACCGCCAGCCCTTGGACGCGCCCGATGCCGTCCGGGTCCATTGGCTCGAACGTTCCCCGGGGGCTGCGCCCGGTGACGCGCTGCTGCCCGCGGTCCGCGCGCTCGAGTTCCCGCCCGGCCGGGTGTACGCGTTCGCGGCGGGCGAGTCCGCGATCGCCGCCGGGGTTCGGCGTCATCTCGTGTCCGAGCGGGATGTTCCGAAGAACGACGTGACCTTCTGCAGTTACTGGAAGCGTTCAGCCACGGTTCACGCCTGACGCCCGCGGGCTGGGGCGGCGCCTCGGCCGTCGGCGAGGAGTTCGAACTAGAAACCGGGCCCCTTCTAATTCAACCGGCGTTGAGATATTCTGGTGGCTCCTGCCACCCCAAGGGAGCGCGCATGCCGGACAAGCCTGTTTCGGATCCGCCGCGGCGCGGCGGTCGCCGCCCCGGTCCCGACTCCACCGCGCAACCGATCCTGGACGAGGCCCGTAAAGCGTTCGCGACCAAGGGGTACGCCCACACCTCGCTCCGCGCCGTGGGGGAGGCGGCCGGGGTGGACCCGGCCATGATCGCTTACTTCTTCGGCTCGAAGGCGGGCCTGTTCCAAGCCGCGATCAACGTCCCGATCAGCCTCGACATGCCCGCGATGGTCGAGTTCCGCAGCTCCCAAGCCGAGCCCGCCGAACGGATCGCCCGCCTCTTCTTCTCGCTGTGGGGCGACCCGCCCGTCGCGCAGGCGCTGACCGCGATCATCCTCGAAGCGGGCCTCAACTCCGCCGCCGGACAGGCGCTGCGCCGTTTCATGTTCGCCTACGTGGGCGGCCCGATCGTCCGGGAACTGAAAGTCGGCGACCAGGAGCTGCGGCTCAGGCTCGCCGTGGGCTTGATGCTCTCCGTCGCGCTGCAGCGCCGGTTCGACCGCGCCTGCGTCTTCGCGCACCTCACGAGTCGCCAACTGGTCGAGGTGGTGACGCCGCTCCTGCGCCACATCCTGACCGCGCCGATGCCGCCAGGTTTGCCGCCCGGCGAGGACCCGCCGGCCGCGCCGTTCCCGTTCGCCGCATCCCCGCCGCCCGACGCCGCCGCCCCGGACACCGCCCCACCTTCGCCTGAGGGCGGCGACGCCCACGATGATCGGCCCGACGCGTGACGGCGACCACCGCGACCTCGCCCGCGTCAGGGGCAGCCCCAGCCGATCCCGGGCCGCTGCGTCTCGGGATCGACATCGGTTCGACGACTGTCAAGGCCGTCGCCCTAGACGGCGCCGGCGCGGTCTTCAAGGAATACCGGCGACACAACGCGGACGTCCGGTTGGAGCTCGCGAAGCTGCTGCGGGCGGTGGCTCAGGCGCATCCGGGCAGAGCCGCGCTGGTGGCGGTGACTGGATCGGGTGGACTCGGGGTGGCCCAGGCGCTCGGAGTCGAGTTCGTCCAAGAGGTGATCGCCGGGACCGAGGCGATCCGTCGCCTCGAACCGGAGGCGGACGTGATCATCGAACTCGGCGGCGAGGACGCGAAGATCACGTATCTGCGCCCGGTGCTGGAGCAGCGCATGAACGGGACGTGCGCCGGCGGCACGGGCGCGTTCATCGATCAGATGGCCACCTTGCTGGGCGTCGACGCCGCTGGCCTGAACGCTTTGGCGAGGGACCACACCACTTTGTACCCGATCGCCTCGCGCTGTGGCGTGTTCGCCAAGACCGACCTCCAGCCGCTGCTGAACGATGGCGCCGCGCGCGAGGACCTGGCCGCGTCGATCTTCCAAGCGGTCGCCACCCAGACCATCGCCGGCCTGGCCTGCGGGCGGCCGGTCCGGGGCAGGGTGGTCGCGCTAGGCGGTCCGCTGCACTTCCTGGACCAGCTCCGCGCCGCCTTCGAGCGCGCGCTGACAGCCCCCGGGACTTCACTGGTCGCTCCGCCGGAGGGCCAGCTCGCGGTGGCGTTTGGCGCCGCGCTGCTCGCCGAGAGCCCGCGCCGCGCGCAGCTTGGCGCCGGGGCGCCGCCCGCGTTTGAGCCCGTCGCCCTGGAGGCGCTCGCGGCCCGGGCGCACAATTCCGACCGGTCCGGCGTCGCTGGCGCAGGCCGCCTGCGCGTCTTGTTCGCCGACCGGGCTGAACGCGACGCGTTCGAGGCCCGCCATGCCGCCGCGCGCCTGGAACAGATCCCGATCGAGCAGGCCAAAGGCGCGTGTTTCCTCGGCATAGACGCCGGGTCGACCACCATCAAAGCGGTGCTGATCGACGAGTCGGACAGGATCTGCTATTCGCATTACGCGCCGAACCAGGGGTCCACTGTGAAAGCGGCGGTCGGGATAGTGCAGGAGGTCCGGAAGACGCTGCCGCGCAACGCGATAATCGCGCGATCCTGCGTCACGGGGTACGGCGAGTCGCTGATCCGAGCTGCGCTGCGCGTGGACGTGGGCGTGGTCGAGACGATCGCTCATCACCGCGCAGCGGATCATTTCCGGCCCGGTGTGACCGCGGTGGTCGACATCGGCGGACAGGATATGAAATACCTCCGGATCGTGGACGGCGCGATCGATGAGATCCGGCTCAACGAGGCGTGTTCGTCAGGCTGCGGCAGTTTCCTGCAAACGTTCGCCCAGACGATGGGTCTGAGCCTGGAGGCGTTCTGCGAGGCGGCGCTCGCCTCGTTCGCGCCGGTCGATCTGGGGTCGCGTTGCACGGTGTTCATGAACTCGTCGGTCAAGGCGGCGCAGAAGGAGGGCGCCGCGGTGGGCGACATCGCCGCCGGCCTCAGCTATTCGGTGGTGCGCAACGCGCTGTACAAGGTCATCAAGTTGCGCGAGGCCGGCCAACTGGGCCGCGAAGTCGTGGTGCAGGGCGGCACGTTCCTCTCCGACGCTGTTCTCAGGGCCTTTGAGCTGTTGACCGGCCTGGAGGTGACCCGGCCGGACCGCGCGGGCCTGATGGGCGCGTTCGGCGCGGCGTTGGTCGCGCGGGAGAGCTTCAGGCCGGGGCGGCCCTCTAGCCTGGCGCCGCCGCTCACCCTCCGCGGACTACAAGTCGTGACGTCCACCGAGACCTGCCGCCTCTGCCAAAACCACTGCAAGTGCACTGTGTCTGAGTTCGGTGACGGCTCGCGTCACGTCTCCGGGAACCGGTGCGAGCGGGGCGGCGACAAGGAGAAGCCGAAATCGGCGCTGCCGAACCTGTTCGACTACAAGTACAAGCGCCTGTTCGCGTACCGCCGACTCACTGAGAAAGCCGCGACCCGGGGCGACATCGGAGTGCCGCGGGTGCTCAACATCTATGAGAATTATCCGCTCTGGTTCACAGTGTTGACGCGGCTGGGCTTCCGGGTCACGCTTTCGGGCCGGTCCAGCCACGAGTTGTTCGTCGCCGGCATGGATTCGATCGCCTCGGAGAACATCTGTTATCCCGCGAAGCTGGCGCACGGGCACATCGAGCAGCTGATCGCGCGCGGCGTGAGAACCATCTTCTATCCGTCCGTCTCTTATGAGCGCGAATTGGCCCCCGGCGCGGACGATCATTTCAACTGCCCCATAGTGACCGGCTATCCCCAGGTCTTGGCGAACAACGTCGAGGCGCTGCGGGCGGGGGCTCGAGTGCGGCTGATCAATCCGTTCTTCAACCTGGCGTCGCCCGAAAAGCTCGCAGAACGTCTGGTGGATGTGTTCCAGGACTGGGCTGTGACTCTGGAGGAGGCCAGGGATGCGGTGGCAGCCGGCTACGCCGAGCAGGCGGCGTTCGCGGCGGACGTCGCCAAAGCGGGCGAGGAGGCGCTGGACTTCGCGCGCCGAACCGGGACTCGCGCGGTGGTGCTGGCGGGCCGGCCTTACCACGTCGACCCTGAGATCCATCACGGGATACCCGAACTGATCACGTCCCTCGGGATGGCGGTGCTGACCGAGGATTCGGTGGCGCACCTAGGCGAGCTGGACCGGCCCCTGCGAGTCCGTGATCAGTGGGCTTACCACTCGCGGCTCTACCAGGCGGCCGCGGCGACGCGGCTGATGGACGGAGTCGAGCTGGTGCAGCTGAACTCGTTCGGCTGCGGTTTGGACGCGATCACCACCGATCAGGTCCAAGAGATCCTCCGCAGCGCCGGCCGGGTCCACACGTGCCTGAAGATCGACGAGGTGTCCAATCTGGGCGCGGCGCGCATCCGTCTGCGCTCCCTGGCCGCCGCCGCCGACGAGCGTTCCCGCCGCGCCCCCCGGCCGGCCGCATCCCTCCCTGGCGGCCCGCTCCCTGGGGGCCCGGCCCGCGGCCAAACACCAGCCGACGCCACCCAGCCGACCGCCCGCGGTCCGGCCGAGCGGGCGGAGGCGGACGGCATCGGGCATCGGGCGCCGCCGCGCAAGACGATCCAGCCGTACGCTGGGCCGCGGCCGGTGTTCACCAAAGCGATGCGCACGGCGCACACGATCATCGCGCCGCAGCTCTCGCCGGTGCACATGTCGCTGCTGGAGGCGGCCTTGAACGGCTCCGGCTACCGGGTGCGGGTGCTGCGCGAGGCCGGGGCGGATGCGGTCGAGACGGGCCTGCGCCACGTCAACAACGACGCCTGCTACCCGGCGATCATGGTCGTGGGCCAGCTGGTGCACGAGTTCACGAGCGGCGGCGTCGACCCGGCCGCGACCTCGGTGATGATCACGCAGACCGGCGGCATGTGCCGCGCCACCAACTACACGGCGCTGCTGCGCAAGGCCCTCGCCGAGGCCGGCTACCCGGACGTGCCGGTGATCGCGGTCTCGACGCGGGGCATCGAGCGCAATCCGGGCTTCAAGCTGAGGCCCATGCTGCTGCACCGCGCGATGCGCGCGATCGCGCTGGGCGACATCCTCGAGGCCGGGCTGCTGCGGGTCCGCCCCTACGAGGCCGAGAAGGGCGCCGCGACCGCCGCGTATCGACAACTCGACGCCGCGGCCCGCGCTTTCCTGGCCGGTCCCGGTCTCCGGCCGGGTTATCGGGCGCTCGTCCGGCGCATTATTCGCACGTACGACGCCGTGCCACGCGTGGGCGGCGAACGCAAGCCGAGGGTCGGCATAGTCGGGGAGATCCTGGTGAAATTCCATCCCGACGCGAACAATCACGTCGTGGACGTGGTCGAGAGCGAAGGCTTCGAAGCGCGGCTGCCGGGACTGATGGAATTCGTTGTGAATGGAATGCACACCGCAGAATGGAGTCTCGAGAACCTCGGTGTGGGCGGTGGGTCGCTGGCGGCGAAGCGAATTCTGCGCTGGTGGGTGGACCGTTACCGGGCGCCGGTGCGCCGGGCGCTGCGCGCCGCCGAGCTGGATTATCCGCCGCCGGGCGACGTGGCGCGGATGGCGCGCGAGGCGAGCGCGATCTGCTCGCTCGGCAACCAGGCCGGGGAGGGCTGGCTGCTGACCGCGGAGATCCTGGAGCTGATCGAATCCGGGGTCGAGGCGATCATCTGCGCCCAACCGTTCGCGTGCCTCCCGAACCATGTGACCGGCAAGGGCATGTTCCGCGAGATCATGCGGCGCCACCCGGGCGTCAACATTGTGACGATCGAATACGACCCGGGCGCGAGCCCGGTCAACCAGCTCAACCGGATCAAGCTCTTGTTGGCGGCCGCGCGCCTCGCGGCGGCCGCTCCCGCCGCTCCCGCATCCCCCGCCCGGGAACC
>JAITLE010000152.1 GCA_031278075.1 Bifidobacteriaceae bacterium
CCCGGATAGTGGAACACCAAGTCCGTCCCCGACTTCGACACCGTCAAGTCCTCAGCGGCCACACCCTCAGGGAACTCCACCACACTCGACGCGTCAGAATCCAACAACAAGTCGTCCCCACCACCCGGCCGATACACATCAACCCCAGCGCCACCGTCTAATTTGTCATCCCCCGGGCCCCCGTCCAACACATCATCCCCCGCAAAACCATACAACGTGTCATCCCCCGAACCACCAAACAACCAATCCGCCGAGGAATCTGCCCCCTGCAACACATCATTGCCACCCAGTCCGTAGACGCGGTGGAGTTCCGCCGTCACCATCCGGCTGTCGTCACCCTCAGTGCCGAAGATGGCTGACCCCGCTCCGATGTCCGCGAGAATCAACAGCTCGGGGAAGCGCTGCGCGACACCGTCCAAGAACTCGTCTAGACCGGTGTAGCCAGCGTCGCCCGCATAGCGCAGCCATCTTGCGGTGTCCTCAACCAGGCGCGGCAGGTCGAGGGCGCCTTCGTCGACGGACCCCACCAGCGCGAACCACGCCCACAGTTCCAAGTCACCGGTGTCCAAGTCCACGAATCCGCCCAGGGTCGGGGCGACCGCCGCCAGGGACGTTTGGTAAATCAGCTCGCAATAGAACGCCTCCGCGAACACGTCGTATGACGCCTCCAGGAGCTGACCCGCGGGCTCGTTCGGCTCAGAAGTCGCCGAACCTTTGTGGTAAGCGCCTTCCGCCGCTTCGGCGACCGCCAGATGCCGGGCGTCCACATTCGCGCCGCGCGCCTCAGGGTCAATGTCGGTGGCGCCGGCTAATTCGATAAGGATTTGCTCTGCCAACTCCTCGCGCTCTGCCGTGTCTCCGGACGCGGCGAACGCCTCAACCAACCCTCGCAGACCGCCCGACTCGTCTGCGGCTATTGCTTCCCTGAGCGAAGGCAGCCACCCCATGGCGCGGAACTCCGGCAGTGTCAACACATCTTCTGGCAAGTCCGTGGACGGGGCATCGCCCACTGGGACCGTGTCGTAGCGCAAGGTGGTCACCCAGTACTCGCCGACCTGCCCGAAGCCTTCCTCTAACGCGACCGGCGCCAATTTGCCGATCATCACGCCTGCCTCGGTGACGTCGGCGCATTCTTCCCATTCCAGTCCGATGGACACGACTCCCGCCTCGGCCAAGCTTGTCAGCTCGCCTGGATTGGTGACGCCCAAGGCGCCGCCGTCACTCCAAACCAGCAGCTCTTCCCAGGCCTCGTCGGCGGCGGTGATCGCGCCGTCCCCGTCGGTGTCTAACTCGGCTAGCGCCTCAAATCCGGACTCCGCGACCGATCCGTCCCCCAACGTGGTGGTGTCGCCGAACACTTCTCCGCCGTCGTCTATCCGGCCGTCGCCGTCCAGGTCGCGCGCGAGGACCGCGTCGTCGCCCCCCGCCCAATTCATGCGCTCCGCGCGGCCGTCTCGGTTCAAGTCGAAATACGCCCCGTCCGCCAAACTGGTGGGCGAGAATCCGTCGCCAGACAAGTCCAAAACCAAAGGATCCACCACCGGTGGAATCGCGTCCTCGCCGTCCATCCACAGGCCTGAACGCACATAGGCCGCGTTCATCAGTGACGAATCGATCATGCCTTGGACCGTCCACGCGAACATCAGGGTGGCCCCGAATAGCGCGCTCGCGCCCACGGCTCCGACGATTCCCGCGCCGAGCAGCGCCGAGACGCCGATCCCGATGCCCACCCCCGGCCCGACGTCGCGCATCAACTCGTAGATCGTTATGTCCATCGCGTCAGACGCGGCGTCGAGGTTGCCGTTCCCCGCCATGGCGATCGCGTTCACCACCCCGTCTGCGAAGGCGCTGTACGCCAAGTAGTCGGCAAGAATGCCCAGCGGCACGAGTCCCATGCTCGCAGCTCCCACCACGCTCGCGGCTTTGCCCATGAACCCGCCCAGCACTTTGGGCGCGGATTTCGGCGCCGATGCCGCGCGGCCGGTTTTCGCTGGCGCCGGGGTCTCCGAACCCGGCGAGACGGTACCTGGCGCCCGCGTGTAGGCCGTGGCCTGCGGATTCACCGGCATGCTGCGCGCGCCAGGCGTGTCCGCGAGGATGGCGGACCGCGCCGGGACATGATGCCGTGTCGCGATGTTCGCCGCGGCGGCCTTCGCCTCGGCCACGGAGGAGCCCGCTTTGATCGCTGCCGCGTACGTTTGCTCGGTCTTCAACCAGACTCGAGTGTCGTACAAGGTCAGAGCGTCCATCGCCCTGATGTCCGCTTCGGATATCCCGTACTTTGCGAGAGACGTTTTCAGGTCGAAATCGTTCGGCAGATCCACCATCCGCGCTCCCGAGCGCCACTCGACATCGCCCACGTCCATCACCCGGCGTGCCCCGTTCACCTCATGAGATGTGCCGATGGCGAACGGATCGTGCGCGCGCCACTCTATGATTTCCAGACGCACCGTGTTGGATTTATCGTCGAAAACAGCTTTGACCTTGAAGTCGTACTGCGCGATCGAGTACCTGGATTGCCGGCCGAGCACCTGTGCCACCGCCTTGTGCCCCAACGGATCGTCCGCGCTGATTGACGCGTCCGCCAAGGCCTGTAGCTGCGCCTTGGGCATCCCGTTGATCGTCTCGACCTTGGGATTGGCCAGCAGCTTGGGCAGCTCGCTGTCCAAGAAGACGCCCCGCACCGCCGCGACGTCATCCGGCACGTTCGGGAACCACACCCTCACGTGGGGATGGTCCACGTTTTCCGCCAGATTGGCCGAGACCAGGTTGTTCAACGCCGTCCCGCCGTTGGCGCACTCACCGCCGCCCAGGCTCCCGTACTTCAGGTCATCAAGTAGGCTCTCCTCCCATTGGAAGTGCGCGCGGATCGCGTCGTCGAGCGTTGCGCTGTTAATCGCTTTACCGGCCGTGCTGTCCTGGATACGGGCACCGGCCCCCACTTCAGACAGAGCCTTCGGCCACTGCTCGCCGGCCAACGTCTGGGCGCCAGGGAAAGTGTCCAGCGTCCAAGTGTAGAAATCCGTAGGCAACCCGCCGACTGGCGCCTTCGCGGGCATCGCGCCCACCCGCTCTTGAATTAGAGCGAAGGACTGCGCGACCGCCTCGGAGTCTGTGGGATCCACCGGCGGCAGGCCTTGAAGCTCTTGGATCAGCGCCACCACCTCTGCCGGATCAGGCTCAGCGGTCGCCGAGGCCGCCTTCGGCTGCACAGGCGCCGCGGTCAGACCCGCTGCCAACACCCCGCCCGCGGCGAGGCACGCGATCCAGCGGCGCGCGCGCGAACGTCGCGTGTCACCAGACGGGTGCCCTTCTGCGCTCCTCGGAGCGCAGAAGGCGCGATTCAGCGCTGATGCGAACGGATGGCGGACCCTATTGGACGAGACCACGGGGAGGCTCCTAACGGTTGCAAGCTAGTCAGCGGGGATGTGACCGGGGCACACTTCTATCAGGTCCCGGCCAGTAACGGCAAGTCAGCGCAGGGCCAAGCCGCCAAGCTTCCTCCTTGATTCCGCGGCGGTCACGCCTCTGATCAGGCGCGATGTGGTGTCGGCGGGCTCCCAGCAGCGGTCTCAATAAGCAGGCCCCAAGCGACGCGGCACATCACCATCCGCACCAACACCACCCCGCCGCTGCCGCGGCAACCCACCACGAGCCTTCGACAAATCAACCAAACTCCCCAACGGCGGCCCCCCACCCAACGGCGCCACCACACCACGCGGCAACACCAACCG
>JAITLE010000184.1 GCA_031278075.1 Bifidobacteriaceae bacterium
CAACTATGGCCACCGCTGTCGGCGCCGTGACCCGGCGCGCCCAGCCCCGCATCTGGACACCCTGGCCGGCGCCGCCCAAACATCTCCGCTGGTCCATGGCGCCACCCTCCCCCAGCCCGGCGGGCCCGCGGCCAACACCCGGGCCGCGGCGCGGGGCGCGGAACTCTACACTTCTCGTCTCCGGCGGGAGAAGTGTAGGAATGGTGACGCCCACCCAGATCGGCGTCCACGGGGCCAAAACCAGCGCGAGCCCCTGACCTGCGGACACGCGTCCCGATGGGGTTTCGGGTCAAGACGCGGGCCGTGGCGCGGGACTCGGAACTCTACACTTCTCGCTCCTGGCGAGAGCAGTGTAGGAAAGGTGACGCCGGCCCGGTACGGCGACCAGCGGAGATGTTTGGGCGGCGCCGGCCAGGGTGTCCAGATGCGGGGCTGGGCGCGCCGGGTCACGGCGCCGACAGCGGTGGCCATAGTTGGCGGAGCGGGATCAGGCCTGTGGGGCGAGGGAGCGCAGGTACGCGACGGACGCTTTGACGTCTAGCAAGTGGCCGTCGCCCTGGGGTTCTTCCGGCAGGATCGTGTCCTGCTCCATCACGTAATACCCGTCGAAGCCGGCGGCGTCGAGAGCTTCGACGATGGCTTGGAAGTCGACATCGCCCTGGCCCAAGGCGGTATAGAGGCCCTGGGCCACCGCCGCCTGGTAGCTGAGCTCCCCGGCTTGGACGCGCCGCGCGAGAGCCGCGTCCACGTCCTTGGCGTGGACGTGGACCACGCGGTCGCCGTGCGCCTGAGCTATCGCGACCGGGTCGGCGCCGCCGATCATGAGGTGGCCGGTGTCGAGGCAGAGCGGGATCGAGGAGCCGGCGAGGACGCGCTGGACATCTTCGGCGGTCTCGACCATGGTGCCGACGTGTGGGTGAAGGCAGGCGCGGACCCCGCGGCTCCAGGCCAGGGCGGCCAGGTTGTCGAGGTTGGCGAACATCGCCTGCCAGCCTTCTTCGGTGAGTTCGGGGCGCGAGTCGTAGCCGTCTTGGCCGGAGTTGGCCGAGAGCACCAGCACATCGCCGCCCGCGGCGACGAACGCGTCGAGGGCTTGGTCCACTTCAGGGGCTGGATCGTGGGTCGGATCATGCAGCACCACCGGGACGAACCCGCCGACCGCCTTGAGGCCGTGGCGGCGGAGCGTCGCCGCCTTGTCTTCGGCGGATTCGGGCAGGAACCCGTCGGGCCCGAACTCCGTGGCCTCGACGCCGACGTGGGCCATCTCGGCGAGAACCCGTTCGGGGGCCATCTGGTGTCCCCAACCGGGGACTTCGCAAACTCCCCATGAGATGGGTGCGGCGGCGATCTTCAAGGGTGCGCTCCTTCGCAAACTCGGTGCGGTGGACCCCTCGAGCGCGACGCCTAGCGGTCGGCGCTCCGCCCTCGAAGGTGAATGTCCGGACATCCTAGCATCTCGGCGGGGTCCGCGCCGGCCCAACCCCAGCCCAACCCAACCCAGCCCAACCCAACCCAGCTGAATCCGGCCCGGCCCAGCCCAACCAGGCCTTGAATCCGTGGATTGGTCAAGGGCTATCCAGATCACTGCCCAAAACTGCATGTGACCTGCGTCTCTGTACTTCACCGTCACGCCAGTTCACTTGTGGAGGCTTTGTGCAGATAACCGCTGGTCACCCGCGTTTGACCAGGGGAAACGCGTACGTGATCGGGTCTGGCGCACCGCGCTGAGCGAGCGAAGCGATCGGGCTTGGCAGTCATCTGGATAGCCCTTGATTGGTCGGATACCGTATCCGGCTGGTAAATTGCCTACGACCAATCAGTTCCGCCCGCCCTCCAGGGGAACTCGACGGGAAAGCCGTTGCGCTGGGCGCGACCGACCAGGTAGCCGCGTCGTCGGCAGTGGAGGCGACTTAGGACTGCCCGGCGCCAGGAAGCGACCCACCAGCAGCTATTTCGCTTGCCCAGGCGCGGTGGGCCCGTGGGCTGGCGTACGCCAGCGGAATGGGAGCCGGGCAAGTGAGGGCTTTGCGACCGGGAACGGCAAGACGGCGCGACGTAGGCGCCGCCAAGACGATGGCGTTGGCCGCTGTGGCGGTGCTTGGGCTGGTGGGGGTGGTGGTCGCAGCCGTTCCGGAAGCCCGCAGCCAGGTGCCCGCGCCCGGCCCCGGCGAGGCGGTGATCGTGGTCAGCGTGGCCGCCGAGCGGGACCTCGCCACAGGCGCCACCAAGCCGCTCGCGGGCCTGACGCTGCAACTCTTCGATGGAGCGGGCAGCGCCCCCGGCGCCGCGGTCACCCAGACCTGGGGCAAATGCGTCTCCGACGCAGACGGCGACTGCGCCTTCACGGTCCCGGACACAGGCGTCGGCGGAGCGAACCGCGACCGGCGCTTCTGGATCCAACAGGTCGACGCGTCCCCCGCAGGCTATTTCGCTGTCGAGAAGCTGGTGACCAGCGCCGATGGGAACACCTTCCAAGAGACCGCCTATGCGTCTCGCACCGGCACGCAACTGCGGGCCGGCGAGACCTACCTGTCGGTGACCGGTTTCATGTCCGAGGCGACGGGCGTCCACCGGTCCTCCGGCGTTTGGCCGGCGGCGCTGGACAACCCGGCCTTCCCCACGAAATGCGGTTTGAACGCGGCCCTGGTGTTGGACCTGTCGTGGTCCGTGCAAGAATCCGGTTCACAGGACACCCTGAAGAGCGCAGCGAAGGCGCTGGTCGACGCCCTGGCCGGGACGCCATCCCAGGTCGCGCTGTTCACCTTCGGGTCGCGCGCCCCGGCCCCGGACGACCCGACGGGTAGCGAGAACAACATCAACCGGCCCTTGACGCCGGTCTCCACCGATTTGGGCGCCACCACGGTGAAGAACTGGATCGATGGCATCAAGGTTCCTGACCCGCCTCATCAAGCCACGAACTGGGATCGCGGCCTGCTGCAGGTCGCCCAAGCTGAGGGCGCCTTCGACGTGGTGATCGTGGTCACTGACGGCAACCCGACCCGGTACGGCGCGGCCGCGCTCGGCACCGGAATCACCACGCGGTTCATCGAGATGGAGAACTCGATCTTCTCGGCCAACACCATCAAAGCCGCCAAGGGCGCGCGCGTCATCGCGGTCGGCGTGGGCGATGGCGTGAGCGGCCAAGGCGACAACCTCGCCGCGATCTCTGGGCCGGTCACCGGCAATTCGGACGCCCGGCTGAACGACTATTACCAGGCCCATTGGGATGAGGCCTCGGAGGTTCTCAAGGGCGTGGCGATCGCGGGCTGCTCCGGCTCGGTGACGGTCGTCAAAGAGATCGTCCCGACAAGCAACACCGCCGGCGACGTGACGGGCAGCCAGCCGGCAGGTGGCTGGACGTTCGGGATCAGCTCAGATGAGGCGAACATCGACCCAGGACAGTTCGTCACCGCTCCGGGCACCGGCGCGGGCGCCGCGAGTTTCACACTCAACCCCGGGGTCTTCACCGCTCCGATAGAGGTCCACGAATTAGCGCAGACGGACTACAAGCACTATCCGGTCGCCGTCAACGGAACGCCGCAAAACGCGGTCTGTGTCAATCTCGCCACCGACCCGCCCACGGCCGTCACGGTGACCGACCAAACAATCGACGGAGCGTTCTACGTCACCGCCGGCCCCACGGACGCCATCTCTTGCCGGGTGTACAACCAGCCGATCACCAAACAGCCGGCGTCCATCCAGGTGGCGAAGCAGTGGCTGGTGCGCGGCGTCGACAGCCAAGGCGTGGTCATCCAGGGCTCGGATCAGGTGTTCACCGCGCCGAACCAGCCAAGTGGCTTCGCGGCCGGCTTGACGGCGCAATTGACACCGGCTGACGCAGGCCCCGTCTATGAGATGTCGCCGATGACGTGGGGCACGGTCTACTCCGGAGCTCTGGCCGGGTACACCGCCAGATTTGTTGAGAATGATCCGATCTGGCCGAGCGGCTGCGCCTTGGTCGCGGCCGAGGTGACGGGCCAGCCAGACGGCGCCGGCGGCATGGAGATCCTCGACCCGCCGCTGTCGCTGGTTGGGGGCGCCCCGTACAGCTTTGCCCTGGTGGAGGGACTCAATCAATTCGAGATCAGGAACACCGTCCAGTGCCGCTCTCAGCTGTTGCTGTACAAGGTGTTGGACGCGGTGGGGACCGCGCCCCCCTCGACGGACTGGCTCCTGACGGCCACTCCGGTGACGCCTGATGATTCCGGCGTGACCCCGCTGCCCGCGTTCTCGGGCCGCTACGACGACTCCGACGCCGCCAGCGCGGTGACCGGCGACGTCACACCCGGTGTGGAATACGTGATGGCTGAATCGGAAGGCCACCCGGAATACCTCCAGTACGTCATCGCTCCCCAGCAGGGTGAGTCGATGGCCGTCGGATCCAGCGGCTCGTGGCTCTGCGAGCTAGACGACGGGACCGGGTCGATCTTCACCGACCCGAGCAAGTTCATGCCGGAAGGGATGTTCGGGTCTGTCGCGGTGCCGTTCGGCAGCCGTGTGCACTGCTTCGCGGTCAACGGGACCGCGGCGCTCAACGTGACCAAGGTGGTCGATGGCGGCGAGGCCGTCCCAGCCGATTGGACCTTCAGCGCTGTGCCCCAGGGCGCCGTCCCCGAGGGCCTCGACGCTATAACCAACCTGGCCCAAGCCACAGCCACAGCGATCCGCCCGGGCCAGACGTACCGCATCAGCGAGAACTCGGGGGGCCCAGCCGACTATTCGGTCTCGGCCGTGAGTTGCGCTTGGGATGATCCCGACGGGACGCGCCATGAGGAGGCCTTCACTTCCGCAGTGGCCGAGATCGCCGTGGCCATCGGGGGCGCCGCAGACTGCGCGTTCACGAACAGTTACGAGGCGCCGACGGACCCGCCGACCGTCCCGGCTCCGACGGACCCGCCGACCAGCGTGTCTCCGAGTGGCCCCGCCACTGACCCGTCTGCCAGCCACGGGCCGCCCAGCGCGACCGCACCCAGCGACTCTCAGCCAGGAGGGACTTCGACCGGCGGCGGTGGCGGCGCGATGCCCGTCACTGGCGCAGGCTCGTTGGGGCTCGTGACACTCGCGGCCCTGCTCGCCTTGGCTGCGGGCGCCGCCCTGGTCGGGGCGCGTCGACTCGGGAGGCGTTAGCGAAGCGCGGACCGGGGGCTCGCCGCGCCGCCATCCCCTCGAGGATCAGCGACGAGGCGGCCCCCGGCCATCCGCAAGACGCGATCCGCCGCGGCGGCCTCCGCCGCGTCGTGAGTCACCCACAGGGCGCCGGTGCCCGCGCTGGTCAGCGCGCCGCGCACCACGCCGGCGAGTTCGACCCGGAGATCCGCGTCGAGCGCGGAGAGCGGCTCGTCGAGGAGCAACAAGCGCGGGCGCGGCGCCAGCGCCCGCGCCAACGCCACGCGCTGCGCCTCACCGCCGGAAAGCGTCGCCACATCGCGGTCCGCGTAACCGTCCAGGCCCACCAGCGCCAGCCATGCGTCGGCCGCCGCCCGCCGCGCGGTCCGCCCCATGCCCGCCATGCGCAACCCAAAGGCCACGTTGGCGCCAACTGTCATGTGTGGGAACAACTGCCCGTCCTGGAACATCAGCCCAAAGCCGCGCCGATGCGTCGCGACTCCGGCCAGATCCGCGCCGTCCCAGCTGACGCTGCCGCCAGCCAGCGGCTCCAGGCCAGCGACGCCCCGCAGCAACGTGGACTTGCCGCACCCCGACGGCCCCAGCAGCGCCACCACCTCACCCGGCGCGACCTGCAACGACACCGCGTCCACCGCGCGCGCCGTCCCGTAGAGGATCGTCATCTCCTTGACTGTCAGAGCCCAAACGTGGGGCGAGGCTGGGGTGAGGCGGTCTGGGTGGTGCGGCAAGGCTCAAATCTCCATTCCGGTGGTCGAATCGCGGCTTCGGGAGGCTTCGACGCACGCCATGGCGGCCACTGTGATCGCCGCGAGCAGCACCGCGGCGGCCGCCGCGGCGCCTAAGTTGCCAGCCCCGGGCCGCGCGAGCAGCTTATAGATCGCGACCGGCAAAGTGGTCGTCTCGGGCCTGACCAGGAACGCGGTCGCCCCGAACTCGCCGACGGAGACCGCGAACGCGTACGCCGCCGCGACCGCCGCCGCGCGCCGCAGCACTGGCGCGTCCACCGCCGTCCACACCCGCCACGGCCGCGCCCCCAGCACCGCCGCGGCTTGCCGTTGACGGCCGTCGAGGGCGCGGAGCGGCGGCAACGCCGTCCGCACCACCAGTGGCAACGCCACAAGGGCCTGAGCCAGCGGGATCAGCCAGAACGATGTCCTCAGGTTGAGCGGCGCCCGGTTCAGCGTGATCAAGAACCCAAACCCGACGGTCACCGCCGACACGCCCAGCGGCGCCATGAGCGCGCCGTCGAACGCCTCCCGCGCCCACCGGCCCGCCCGCGACCGCGCCGGCCCCGTCAGGCTCACCGCCACGGCCAGCCCCAGCGCCACCGCGATCGCCCCAGCCAGCAGCGCGATCTGAACCGACCGTCCCGCCGCCTCGAGCAGCGAATACGGTTGCCCCGCGAGGCGCGGTTCGGCCAACGCCAGGTAGTGCACGATGCCGACCCCCCCGTCGACCCGCGCCGACAAGTAGAGCAGGTGGCCGAGCGGCAACCCGATCAGCGTGGCCGAGGCGGCGGTGACCAGGATGCTCGGCCAATCGGACCGCCAGGTGGCGGCCGGGAGCAGATATGCGGCCCGCCGACGGCTGCCCGTTTGTTTGAGGGCGCGCTCGCGGCCGCGCCGGGCGGCCGCCCCGAACCACAGGGCCAACGCCACCACCGCGAGCTGCGCCACCGATAAGACCGCAGCAGCGCGCAAATCGAGCAGTTGGGCGGTCTGGAGGTAGATCTCGGTCTCGAC
>JAITLE010000186.1 GCA_031278075.1 Bifidobacteriaceae bacterium
CGGGCCTCGCGACCCGCGAATTGGACTTCGCGAGCCAAGTCATCGCGTCAAGCCCCACGGGGGCTCAGTCGCTGATTGACGAGGGCGAGGCGATCAATCCCAACCTTCCCGAGTCGATGCAGAACGCCGACCCGGACTACCCCTTCGTGCTCGACGGCGAAGAGTTCCGGGTCGTCCGCACGGCTGAGGCGGTGGTGAAGACCGCAGAAGTGGCGTGCGACGGGGCCACCGCCGCGAGCGGGATGCGTTCGGCCACCCTGGTGACGGTGACGGTCACCTGGTCCAGCCGCAAGAACGTCACCAGCCCGCACGTCGCCTCGCAACTCTTCGCGCCGCACCGCAGCGCCGGGACCGGGCTCGCCGACGGCGTGGCCGTTCTCGCGGTCAAGGTCTCCGGCAACGAGGAGATCGCTGGCAGCACCGGCCGCTCCGGTGTCAGCGTCAAGGCGACCGCGGCCGGCGAGACCGTCTCTGGGGTCACAGACTCCAGGGGTTGCGCCCTGCTGACGGTCAGCCCCGGCGCCTCCGGCGCGGACTACACCGTCGCCCTCGAAGGATCGAGCGGCAACTTCATCAACCCGGGCGGCAGCTCCGAATGGGAGCAGCCAGTGGACAACGTCGAAGAGGGCGCCTGGCGCCAGGTCCCGTTCTCTGGATTCGAGCGTGCCGCCAGTCTCAGCGTCACCGTGCACAACCTCAACGAGTCGGTCATGGTGGCGCGCTTGCTGCCGGCCAGCGCCGCGCAAGGCGGCGAGCGGGCCAGCGAGATCAAATCGGGCAAAGCCACCTTCGAGAAGCTTTATCCCGGCGCCTACTCGGTGTGGGCCGGCGACTCGGATGTGGTCGCCGTGACCCTCGTGGCCGGGGAAGACGCAAGCATCGGGGTGACGCTCAAATGATCCGATTTGACCGACGCGTCGCCGTCCAGCGCGACCGCCGCGCGTCCGCTGGCGTCCAGGGGCGCCCGCGCTCGGACGCGGGGTTCAGCTTGACAGAGTTGCTGATCGTGATCGCGGTCAGCACATTGGTGTTGGGGATGGTGTTCACGGTGGTGGCCGCGTTCGCCAGGAACGACGCCAGGAACCTGGTGCGCCAGAGCCGGGTGGACGAGGTCCGGCGGGTCGGGCTCTGGCTGGGGGACGCGCTCACCTATGCGGAGTCGCCAGTGCCAGCAGAAGGGGCCGCCGCGCCGGTGGCGGTGTTCGATGTCGCCGAAGCCCAGAAGATGGTCTTCACCTCGGCGTTGAACGCCGGCCTGACGGCGGAGAAAGACGCGCTGAGCCGCGTCACGATCATCCTGGGCGAGGATTGCGAAGGCGCTGCGGACCCCGGTGTGCTGAGGCGGTGCGTCAGCCACCCGTACGACGACGCGGAAGGAGCGCAGCAGTACTGCGCCGCAGATTCTGGAACCTGCCCCGACGGGGCGTTTGAGAACACCGTGATGGCCCGCGGCGTCAAGGATCAGGCCTTGTTCGCCTATTTCCTGGAGGCCGACACCTCGCCGGCGGGCGCTTTGCAAGAGGTCGCCGACCCCGCCCTGCGGGCCACCATCGCCGCGGTCGAGTTCAAGGTGACGGTCACCGGGCCAGAAGGCGGCGACACCACGGAGTCGACCGTCTATAAGCGTTACACGATCAGCGAATGGAGGAGTTGGTGATGCGCAGCCTGATGATGCGGCGCGGCCACCTTGCCGGCAAGGGGCGCGAGGCGGGCATGACCATGGTGGTGGTCCTAGCCGCTCTTGTCATCCTGCTGACGGTGGTGCTGGGGTCCGCGGCCTTCCTGAGCTCCTCCACCAAGTTCTCGCGCTATGAGCAAGACTCCGACCTGGCGCAAGCGGCAGCCCAATCCGGGCTGAACGAGCTCCTCGCCCTGTTGCGCACCGACGCCAGCCTCCTCGAGGACATCGCCATCGACGCCAGCAACGACGAGGGCTATTGCGAACTCGACGCCGTCGGCGGGCCCGACGCCGACGTCTTCGCAGACGTCTGCGGCTGGGACAGCGGTTCCGAGGTGGGCTGGGCGCGGCTCTCGCCGCACAACGCGACCCAGTACTACCACTACGCGGTGACCTACTACGACGCGGTCTCGCAGACGATCGAAGTGCTGGCCACCGGCAAATCGAACACCGTGTCGAGGTCGCTCAAAGCGCGGCTCAGCCCAGAGACGACGCCGATGTTCCTCTACCTGTCGAATTACGAGCTGGCCGACCCGACCGACTACACGACCTACGCGGACGCGTCGGCGACTTATCTGCCCCTCAAACGCACATCTGGCGCCTGCGGCGGGGACTGGAAGGTCGGGGCGCCGCCAGACAGCCTGAGCTACGCCTGGGAGATCGCGGCGGCGGCCACCACGAGCACGCCAAGGCCGCCAAGGGTCTACACCGACTACACCCTCAACCGGTCCTGCCTTGAGCCAGTGTTCGAGGACTGGGATCAGATGAACGGTCGGTTCCACTCCAACGACACGGTGCGCTCCGAAGGAGCGCGCTTCTCGGGCGGAGAGTGGACCACATCGAACCCCGCCTGCCAGAACGCCAAAGCGACGGACTCCGGCACCTGGAACAGCTGCGTGATCGGGACGGCTGTCTGGTCCGCCTCCAACCCTCCCTCGTATGCCGCCCGCAAGGAGTTGCCGAGCACCGACTCCCCGGACGAGCTGTCGGCCTCCGGAATCGGGTGCCGCTACGAGGGCCCCACCCGGATCATCCTCAAAGGCGACCAGATGCAGGTCTGGTCGAAGCAGACCACCACCAACCGCCCGAACTGCGGCTCGCCGCTCGATCTGGCGAGTTCTGACGGCGCCACCGTGCCGATCCCCACTGATCAGCTAATCTTCGTCGCCACCGCCGAAGGCGTGGCGGCCGCGACAATCGAGGCGGGCGGGATCGGCGGCCCGGCAGGACGAGAGCTGCCGCTCGGCACCTACACCGCGAGCGCCAAGCCGACCGAAGGCGCCAGTTACACGGTCGAGCGCGCCATGATCGAAGCGGGGATGGAGGCCAACGTCGGCAACGCCTTCGTCGAAGGGACCGTGCACGTCGACGTGACCATCGCGACCCGGGGTTCGATCGTGCTGACGGGCGACCTGGTGGCTGATGTCCCCGAGGACAACCTGGTGGGGCTGCTCGCCGAGGGATCGGTCGAGATCTACAATCCTGTGCTCCGCACGGTCAGCGCCATGGCCTCGACCCGCACCGTGGTGGGCTCCAATGGGAAACCGGTCGAAGAGACCTATTGGGCTTGGAACACCGAGTTGCCGACGGCGTCCACAGCGGTTTCCGGCAAGATCGCGGATTATGACGGCAGGACAGACGTGCTCAGGATCGACGCCGCCATCCACGCCGTCAGCGGCAGCTTCCGGCTGCAGAACTGGAAGCAGGGCGGGGACCTCGGCACACTGCAGGTTTACGGCTCGATCGCCCAGAATTTCCGCGGCGTCGTGGCTTGGGAGAGCGAGGACAAGACCACGCTGATCAGCGGCTATCGGAAGTCATATATCTACAACGAGGGTTTGACTCAGGGCCGCCCGGTGCTGTTCCCGCCGATCTCCGGCGGCAATTGGGTGGTCCCCTGGGTTGAGAAGGCGGAGACCCCCATGGAGATCAGGCCGTGACTCCTGAGACCCTCGACGCCCTCGCCCTGGGCGCCGCCGCTGGAATCGGCGGCCTCGTCATAGGGTCATTCCTGACTGTGGTCGTGAGCCGGGTGCCCGATTCCGAGAACCTCATGCGCCGCTCGGCGTGCCCGAAGTGCGGCGAGGCGATCCGTGCTCGCGACAACATCCCGCTGGTCTCATGGTTGCTGCTGCGGGGCCGCTGCCGCGGCTGCGGCGAACGGATCTCAGCGCTGTATCCCGCTGTCGAATTGGCGACGGCGGTGTTGTTCGTGCTCGCCGCGCTCTACATCCGGCCCCTCGCAGTGGTGCCCGCCTACCTGTATGCGGCCGCCATCGGCGTGGCGTTGACCGCGATAGACGCGAGGACGCGGCGGTTGCCGGACGCGATCGTCTATCCCTCATATCCCGTTCTGGCCGTGCTGCTGACGCTTGGCAGCTGGGCGAGCGGCGATTGGTCGGCGTTGGCCCGTGGCGCGATCGGCGCCCTCGCCCTGCTGGTCGGTTACGGCGCGCTCGTGCTGGTGGCGCCGCGCGGGATGGGCTTGGGGGACGCGAAACTGGCCGGACTGGTGGGCCTCGTGCTCGCTTACCAGAGCTGGGGCGTTTTCGCTGTTGGCGCGCTCGGCGCGTTCTTGCTCGGCGCCTTGTGGGGAATCGGCGTGATTGTCCGCACGCGCGGCGGCCGGCGGACCGCAATTCCGTTCGGGCCGTGGATGTGCGCCGGGGCAGTGGTGGGATTGGCGGTCGGCGCGCCGCTGTGGGCGGTGTACCAAGAGCTACTAGGGTTCTAATGGTGACGGTAGGGTTGGACCGGAGAAAGGAAGGGCAATGGCGAAAAGGCTGGTAGTCGGGCTCGACATCGGCGACACGCAATTGCGGGCTGTCGAGATGGCGTTGGACACCAAAGATCCAATGCGTTCGGCTCGGATCCAGCGCTACGCGGAGGTCGACATCGACCATGACGCGGTGCGCGATGGCGAGGTGGCGCGCCCCACGGATGTCGCGCACGCTCTGCGTGACATGTGGCGGCGGCATCGTTTCGCGAGCAAAGATGTGGTGTTGGGTCTCGGCGGGCAGCGCGTGATAGTGCGCGAGGCGACTTTCCCGGACACGCCGCTCGATGTGCTCCGCCGGTCCCTGCCCTTCCAGGTCGAGGACTTGATCATGGTGCCGGTGGAGGAGTCGCTGCTCGACTTCTACCCGCTGCGGTCAGCCGGCGGGCAGGTCACGGGTCTGCTCGTGGCGGCGCCAACCGACTCCGTGGAACGCAACGTGGAGACGGTGCAGTCCGCCGGGTTGCGGCCGGTGCGCGTCGACCTCTCGGCTTTCGGGCTGGTCCGGGCGATAGCGCGGGGACAATTCGAGCGGGGCGTCCTCGGATTGGTGGACGTCGGCGCGGTCATGACCACGGTGGCGATCGCGCGCGACGGCCAGCCTGAGATGATGCGGATACTGCCGACCGGCGGTCGGCTGATCACCAGCCAGCTGGCCCGCAATCTTGGGGTCCAAGAGTCGCTCGCGGAGCGGATGAAAACCGAGATCGCGTTGATGAACCCGGGCGACGCGAACGAGCAAGCCCAACTCGCTTTCACCGTGATAGCAGAGAAGAGCCAAGCCATGGTGGAACAGATCGCGCGCACCTTCTCGTTCTTCGCCCAATCCGTCGGGCAGCCCGTCGAACACATCGTCCTGAGCGGCCGTGGCGGCATGCTGAACGGGCTGGGGCAGTACATATCGACGGCGCTGCGCCTGCCGGCATCGTTCTCCGCTGTGGACGCCACCTTCCCGCTGGAGAGAT
>JAITLE010000193.1 GCA_031278075.1 Bifidobacteriaceae bacterium
GGAGGGTTCGTGACCTGCGCGAACATTTGCGAAAAGTAGTCGAAGAGCAACCGGGGGCGGTCCGACAAAACCGCTAGCGCGGCATCGTTCCCCATGGAGCCGATCGCCTCGGCGCCGCCCTGGGCCATCGGGCTGAGCAACAGGCGGACTTCCTCGTCGGTGTAGCCGAAGACGAGCTGGCGGCGGGTGACCGAGGTGGTGGGATAGTCGATGTGTTCGCGGGGCGGGAGGTTGTCGAGGTAGACGGCTTGGCGGCGCACCCATTCGCCGTAGGGGGCCTGGGCGGCGAGGGCCGCCTTGACCTCGTGGTTCTCGATGATCCGGCCCGCGGCGGTGTCGACCAGGAAGATCCGGCCCGGCTCGAGGCGGCCCTTGCGGACCACTTCGCTTTGGGGGATGTCCAGCACGCCGGCCTCGGAGGCGAGCACCACCAGGCCGTCTTCCGTCACCCAATAGCGGCCGGGGCGAAGCCCGTTGCGGTCTAGGGTGGCGCCGATCACAGTGCCGTCCGTGAACGCCACCGCGGCTGGACCGTCCCACGCCTCGATCACCGAGTCCTGGAACTGGTAAAAGTCCCTGACCTGCGGGTCCATCTCGGCGTTGTTCTCCCAAGCCTGCGGGATCATCATCAGGACGGCGTGGGGCAGGGAGCGGCCCGCGAGGTGGACCAGTTCCAGGACCGAGTTGAACGACGCGGAGTCGGACTCGCCTTTGGAGCAGATCGGCCGCAGCGGGCCGATGGCGCCGATCAGGTCCGAGCGCATCTGGCTCTCACGGGCTGAGATCCAGTGGCGGTTGCCCGTCACGGTGTTGATCTCGCCGTTGTGCGCGATCACCGAGAACGGCTGAGCCAGCGGCCACGAGGGGAAGGTGTTCGTGGAGAAACGGGAATGGACCAGGGCGATCGCCGTCTCGTAGTCCGGCTGCCCGAGGTCGCCGAAGAACGGCGCCAGCTGGGCTGTCGTGAGCATCCCCTTGTAGACGATCGTCCTGGCAGAAAGCGAGCAGAAATAGGTGTCCGCCTCGTGTAGCGCCCGTTTGACCACACGGTAGGCGCGGCGGTCCAAGTCGATCCCACCGAGTTCGCGCGTCTTGTCCGCGACCATCAGTTGGCGGATCACCGGCATGGCCGCGCGGGCCATCGGCCCGATGGGGGCAGGTTCGATCGGCGTCTCGCGCCAGCCGACCACGTCAAGGCCTTCCTGAGCGACGATGCCGTCGATCGCGTCCATCGCAGCCGCCGCGCGGCGCTCGCCTTGCGGGAGGAACGCGACGCCGACGGCGTAGTGGCCGGCTGCGGGCACATCCGCGCCGATCTCGGTGAAGAGGCGCCGCATCAGCTTCTCGGGCACCTGGGTGAGTATGCCCGCGCCGTCGCCGGTGGTCGTCTCGGCGCCGACGGCGCCGCGGTGGTCGAGGTTCCCCAGGACCGTCAAGGCGGCGTCGACGATGTCGCGAGACGCCCGGCCGTCAGCCCGCGCGACAAAGCCCACGCCGCAGGCGTCGTGCTCATGCTCCGGGGAGTAGAGCCCGCGCGGCGCCGCGGCACGCTGGCTGAGGCTTGAGGCCATTTTCCACCTTTCGAGTCGGTCGCGGTCGCTTTAGCGTTCGGGCGGCGCCCGGACGGTTCGTGGCGCCCGAACGCCGCCGCGCCGGACGCGCGGCCAGTCGTCTTCGAGATCCCCGAGGCCGGGGCGCGCTGGCCGGTGGGTCGCGAGACGCCCCTGGGGGTCCAACACAGAATACCCTGCCCCGCCATGTGAGACGGGTTGTCTCGGTCCCTGGACACCGCTGGGCGGTGCCGCGCGGCGTCCTCGGCGGCGGGCGTTCCCGCGCCGGGTGAGTGGGCTTTCGAGCGAACACTCATCTTCTTGGGGTGACTTATGTCCCATAGCTGCGGTAGTTTCTTTCCAGTCCATCAGCCCATCGCGACCACGGCAAGGAGCCCACCTATGACTCAGCCTCCCCTGACCCCGCAGCCACCGGAAGGCTATAACCCGCAGCAGCCCCCTGCCGCGCCGCCCGGCGGCGCGTACCAGCAGCCCGGGGGGTATCCGCCGCCGGGCGCCTATCCCCCTGCCGGCCAGGGCTACCACGCTCCCGGGCCGCCCCAGGGTCCCTACCCCGGGCCGGGCCCGCTCCCGCCGCACGTCGACGTGGAGCAGAACAAGTCCTACGCGATCCTCGCGTACATCGGCCCCTTGGTCCTGGTGCCAATCCTGGCGGCCAAACAATCGCCGTTCGCGCGGTATCACGCGAACCAGGGCCTGGTCCTGTTCATCGGCGAGCTCGCGTACACGGTCGTGCAATCGATCCTGCTGGCGCTCGTGTTCAACCCGCTCTGGGCCTCGGGCAGCTGGGGACTGTACAGCGCTCTGACCGGCCTCCTCAGCTTGGTCTGGTTGTTCCCGCTGGCGCTGGCCATCATCGGGATCATCAACGCCGCCAAGGGCGAATGCAAACCGTTGCCGGTGACCGGCAACATCACGATTCTGAAGTAGCCGACTCGTTCGCGCCCGCCGCGGCGGCGGCGTCCGTCGGAGCCTCGTGCTCGGCGGCGCCCGCCGCCCCGGCGGCGCCCGCCTCAGCTGACCCGTCCTCGGCGGCGCTTTCGACGTCATCCTCCGCCGCGACCGGCGCGTCCGCTGGGACATCGTCTTCCGCGCCATCCCCGGCCGCGACCGGCGCGGGCGCGGCCGGCCCCCATTTGCGCCGCGAGAACACGAACAACGCGACACCGGCCAGGCCCACCAGGATCGAAGTCCAAACATTCAGGCGCAGGCCGAGCACATGCTCAACCGTGTCGATGCGCAGCGCCTCGATCCAGACGCGGCCAAGGCAGTACAAGGTCATATAGGCGAAGAAGACCTGGCCATGGCCCCAGCGCCACCTGGGGCAGGCCTTGACCAGCACAAACGCCACACCAAGGTCCCACAGCAGCTCGTAGAGGAACGTCGGGTGGAACAAGGTGTCGGCGGGGTAGCCTGCGGCCCCGGCCACCGCGGGCGAGACCTGCAAGCCCCAAGGCAGCGTGGTCGGCGCGCCGAACAACTCCTGGTTGAACCAGTTCCCCAGGCGCCCCACAGCCTGAGCCACCGCGAGGGCCGGGGCCACCGCGTCCGCCACCACCCCGACGGGCAGGCCCGCCCGCCGCGCGCCGATCACCCCGCCGACCGCGCCCAGCGCGACCGCGCCCCAAACCCCGAGGCCGCCCTCCCAGATCGCGAACGCCCGCCACGGGTCGCCGCCTGGGCCGAAGTAGGCGTCGGGTGAGCTGAGGACGTGGTAGAGCCGCGCGCCCACGATCCCGAACGGGATGGCCCACAGCGCGATATCCCACATCGCATCGCTCTTGTGGCCGGCCTCGCCGAGCCGCCGCGCGGCGATCAAGCAGGCGACCGCCATCGCCGCGATCATGGTCAGCGCGTAAGCGCGGATCGGCAGCGGCCCGATGTGCCACACGCCGTGCGTCGGGGACGGGAGCAACACGAAGACGTTCATCGCCGGGCCGCCTCACGCAGCTCGCGCGCGAACGCCGCCACATCGCCGCCCGAACCGAGCAACCG
>JAITLE010000245.1 GCA_031278075.1 Bifidobacteriaceae bacterium
CGCGCGGATCTTGGCGCGCTGCCTGAACTGCGAGCGGGGGCCGACGCCGGAGCCGTGCGGGCAGTGCGCCTCGTGCAGGGAGCTGGGCCGGGGCGGGAGTGGCTCACTCGACGTGGAGGAGATCGACGCGGCCTCCCACGGCGGCGTCGACGACACCCGCGACCTGCGGGAGAAAGCGGCATACGCGCCGGCGCGTGACAGGCACAAGATTTTCATCCTCGACGAGGCTCATATGGTGTCCCGCGAGGGCTTCAACGCTCTGCTGAAGATCGTCGAAGAGCCGCCGCCTCACGTGAAGTTCATTTTCGCGACCACTGAGCCGAACAAGGTGCTGGCGACCATCCGTTCTCGCTCGCACCACTACCCGTTCAGGCTGGTGCCGCCCGGTTTGCTGACCGATTACATGAATGATCTGGCGGCCCGCGAGGGGATCTCGGTGGATCCGGGGGTGATGCCGCTCGTTGTCCGCTCCGGCGGAGGTTCCGTGCGGGACACGGAGTCGGTGCTCGACCAGCTGATCGCCGGGTCGACGGATGGCCGCGTCACCTACCAGGACACCGCGGCCCTGCTCGGGTTCACCCCTGACGCGTTGATCGGCCGCATGGTGGCCGCCCTGCGCGGCGGCGACGGCGCCGAGTTGTTCGCGGTTGTCGAGTCAGTGGTCGAATCCGGTCTTGAGCCGCAACGGTTCGCCGAGGACCTATTGGAGCGGCTACGCGACCTGATTCTGCTGTCCGCGGCGGGAGCGGCGGCGCGCCCAGCGGTTCGCGGCTTGCCGGAACGCGAGGTGGAAGCGTTGGAACGCGAGGCGGCGGCGTTCGGTTTGCCCGCTCTTGTCGCGGCGGCCGATGCCGTCTCCGCCGGTTTGGCCACCATGGCCGGCGCCGTTTCGCCGCGTTTGCAGCTGGAGTTGCTTGTGGCGCGGGCGCTGCTGGCCGGCGCCGTTTCGCTCCGCGCCGAGTCTGACGGCCTCGCGGCTGGCGCCCCGGCGCAGGTCATCGCTGGTGCTTCTGGTGGCGCGCCCAGCGGTGGCGGCGGCGCCGTGCGCGACGGCGCCCCGACCGCGATCGTCGGCAGTGGCCCCGCCGGTCGCCCGCCCCTGGCCGCCGCGGATGGCCGCGGCGCTGTCGCTGCCGGTGGGGGCGGCCGGGTCGCTGCCGGTGGGGGCGGCCAAGTTGCTGCCGGTGGGGGCCCTTCCCGCAGCCCGCGCAGCGGGGGGGACCGCGGCGCGAGCGCCGCGCCGCCCGCCCCTGATCCGTCCGCGACCGCGGCCGGATCAACCGACACATCAGGCGGCTGGACCATCCCGGGGGTCAGCGGCGGCTCCGGGGTTGGTGGGACGGCAGGTGGGGACGCCTCGGCGCGGCGTCCGGCCCCGGCCCCGGCAGGAGCCACCGATCCGCCGATCAGTAGGCCCTTTGTCGACTGGGACGAGCCCGACCAGCCGCGCGGCCCGGCCACGCCCCGCGCTCCGCGGCAGGCGCCGCCGGCCGCGCTCGCAGGACCGGGAGGCACGCGGGCTGCGCCGCCAGCTCCGGCACCTTCTGGCGCGGCGCCGCAAGGTCCGGCGAGGCCGCGGCCCGAGGCGTCGGCCGACCCACCCGGGCTGACGCCGCCCGCAGGACCGGGAGGCACGCGGGCTGCGCCGCCAGCTCCGACACCCTCTGGTGCGGCGCCGCAGGGTCCGGCGAGGCCGCGGCCCGAGGCGTCGGCCGACCCACCCGGGCGCACGCAGCCGCCAGGACCGGGAGGCACGCGGGCTGCGCCGCCAGCTCCGACACCCTCTGGCGCGGCGCCGCAGGGTCCGGCGAGGCCGCGGCCCGAGGCGTCGGCCGACCCACCCGGGCGGACGCCGCCCGCCGGGTCGCGTGCCTCCGAGGGCCAGCCCGCTCGCCGGACAGAGACTGCCTCGGGCGCCGCCGCTCCAGGCGCGGACACCGCCGGTCGGACCCCGGCGGCGGAAGCCATCCAGTGGGAAGACCTCTTGCGTGCGGTGCGGGGTCTGTCAATCACCGCGTATGCGATGCTTCACCAAGACGGGCGGCTGGCGGTCGCGCGACCCGATGGCTTGGTGGTGGCGTTCCGCTCGGCTGACCTCGCCCGCGCCTTCGCCAATCGGTTCCAGGGCGCGCTTGAGGAGGCGGCCAGCCGAATCTTGAGACGGCGTGTGCCTGTGCAAGTGACCGCGGGTGAACCGACCCCCGACGCGGCGCGGGAAGCGCCGCCGACCGGCCCGCCGGCGTCAACAGCGCCGGGAGCAGGTCTGGGTCCCGCTGGCTCTCACGTGACGCCGCCAGCTCCAGCCGATTCCGGCCTGTCGCGGCAGTCGCCTTCGGCCACCGCAGCACCGCCAACCGGTCCGCCCCGAGCCGGTCTGGGGCCCGCTGGCTCTCACGTGACGCCGCCGGCTCCAGCCGATTCCGCTTCGGGGGCGGCTCCGGCCGGTTCTGGTGTGGCGCGGCAGACACCGGCGGGGCCCGCCCCGGCTGATCTCGGGCCGGCCGCTCGAACCGACCCACCGGCCCGACTGGAGAGGGACTTGGGACTGGTGCGGTCGGCATCGTCCGGGGGGGAAGAGGACGAGGACGACGCGGCGTCGCCCGACGACCCGGACGCGGGCGTGCGTGCTCTGACGGGGGTTCCCCTCGTCGTCGAAATGCTGGGAGGACGAATACTGGAGGAGATCGACGAGGAGTAGCGGGTGGTGTTTCGCCGTGCGGGAAGAATCCGGGCCGGCGGGCGCCCCCCGCGCTAGGGTGGTCGGGTGTTCACTGGAGCGCTGCAGGATTTGGTCGATGAGCTGGGCACGCTCCCGGGTGTTGGCCCCAAGGGCGCCAGCCGGATCGCCTTCTTCATCCTGAACGCGCCCGCCGATGACGTGAACCGGCTCATCGCGGCGTTGGGCGCGGTCAAACAGCGGGTCCGGTTCTGTGAGAGGTGCTTCAACATCGCGGAAGAGGCTTTGTGCGCCATCTGCCAAGACCCCCGGCGAGACGGGTCGATGCTGTGTGTGGTGGAGGAGCCGAAAGACCTAATCGCGATCGAGCGGACCCGGGAATATCGCGGCCTCTACCACGTGCTGGGCGGGGCGATCGACCCGATCGGCGGGATCGGTCCGGACCAGCTACGCATTCGCGAACTGCTCAAACGGCTCGGCGTGGAGCCTGTCAAGGAGGTCATCTTGGCCACCGACCCGAATATCGAGGGCGAGGCGACAGCCACGTATCTGGCGCGGGCGCTGCGCGCTCTCGAGGTGCCAGTGACGCGCTTGGCGTCCGGCCTGCCGGTGGGCGGGGACCTCGAATACGCCGACGAGGTGACCCTATCCCGCGCGATCGAGGCCCGGCGCGCCTTCTGACCGAGGCACGCCTGTTGACCGCAAACGCTCCCGGGACGCGTCTCCGCAGGTCAGAGCCCCGCGGCGGTTCCAGTCCGGTGGGTGCCGGTCCGGGTGGGTTTGACCATTCCTACACTTCTCCCTCCAGAAGCGAGAAGTGTAGAGTTCCGCGCCTCGCGCCGCGGCGCACATGTTGACCGTCAACCCGCCCGAGACGTGTCTCCGCAGGTCAGAGCCCCGCGGCGGTTCTGGTCCCGGTGACGCCGGTCCCGGC
>JAITLE010000254.1 GCA_031278075.1 Bifidobacteriaceae bacterium
CGCGCGGCGCGCGCGGCGGCGCCGAGCGCCCCTTGCCCGCTCGGCCCGGCGCGCGCCGCATCGCTTTGCGAGGCCGCGGCGTCGCTCTGCTGATCTGCGGCGTCGCCTGGCTCGTGGTCGGGTTGATGTTCGGGCGCTCCGACGCCGTGTTCGGCGCCGTCACCCTGCTCGGGGCGGTGGCGGGTAGCTGGCTCGGCGTGGCGCTGAGCCGCCTGCCGCTGTGGTTGACCCGCACGTTGCCGCCGGGAGTCGCCACCAGGGGCGCGGCGGTCACCGTGGCGCTCACGCCCGCCGACCCGCGGCCGGTCCTCAGCGCCGCCGCGCCTCGCCGCGGGGCGTCCGGTTCGGCAGTCCGCGCCCGCCTCGCGCGCGGCGGCCCCGTCAACGATGGGCGTGCCCTCGAGGTGTTCGCCGACGAACTCGTCGACCCGACCCCGTGGGGCCCCGCGGCCGTCAGCCTCGCGCGTTCCGGCGGCGTCCTCGGCTACGTCTTCGCGCCACCCGAACGCGGCGTCTTCCAGATCGGTCCCGCCCGTCTGACCGTGCCGGGACCGCTTGGTCTGGTGAAAGCCACGTGGACGGCATCGGGCGTCTCGGAGTTGGTGGTCGCGCCGGCGCTGGTCCCCGTCGAGGTGACGCCCCCCGATCCGGACCGCGAGCGCGAGCAGCTCCGCTCCACCGCCACCGCCGAACGCGTCACCGACCCGACGGCGGTGCGCGACTACCAATCCGGCGACCCGCGCCGCCTGGTGCACTGGAAGGCGACCGCGCGCCGGGACCGGCTCATGGTCCGCGAGACCGTCACACGAGGCCTGCCCGACGCGTGGGTGTTGGTGGACGATGCCGTCCCCGCCAGCATCGAGGCCGAGCGCGCCTTGGAATACGGCGCCTCGGTCGCTCTGCGGTTGCTGCGCTCGGGGCACACCGTCCGGCTGGTCAAACTGACTGGGCGGGAACCGCCCAGGCGTTTCGACCCGGCCGGGGGCGCCGACCCGGTGTCGGGGTTCTTCGCGCGCCTGGAGCTCGCTGGCGTCACTCCACCGGAGGGGAAGGGTCGCGCAGTGGCGCCGCCGCCGACGAGCGGCCCCTGTGCTCAGAACGGCGAGACGGATTGGGTGGCCCGCTTCGTCCAGGATCTCGGGTCGCGGGGCGCGACCGGCCCGGTCTACGGCGCGTTGGCGCGCGCGGACGCGGACTTGACGGCGGCGCTCGCCCGCGCCGCGGCGCTGGCGGATCCCGCCACGCTGTGGCTGGTGGGCGAGGCGGCGGACCGCCACGAATCATTCACGGCGGCTGGTTGGCTCGTCACAGTGGCGCCGCCGCCCAGCCGCGGACGGAGGGCGGCATGAGGACGCGCTGGGCGACAAATGCCGCGGTGTGGGCGCTGTACCTGTCCACGCTGGTGCCGTTGTCGTATCTGACGCGCGGCACTGAATGGGTTGGCTGGTATCTGGGGTTCGGGGGGATGGTCTTCGCGATCGGCGCGATCGGGCGCGCCGCGGGCCGGTCGGATCGCCGGGTTGGGCTGTATCAGGTGCTCGCCTTGCCGTTGGCGCAGATCGCGGCGTTCGCGGGCGATGTGTCCTGGTTCTTGGTGATCCCGAACAGCGAGGTCTGGGAGCGTTTTTGGAGCATGGGTCAAGCGTTGGGCCGGAGCTTCTTGCAAGACATGGCGCCGCTCAGGCCGCAGGCCGGCCTGTTCGCGCTGATCGCGATCAGCGGCGGCCTGCTCGCGTGGGCGCTCGACTGGTACGCGGTGGTGCTCAAAGCGCCCGCGGCGACGGGGATGTTCGCGTGTCTGGTGCTGGTGGTGACGGTCGCCTTCGTCCGATCGGGCTTGCCGGTGTTGGCGATGGCGCCGACCGCCGCCGCTTACCTCTTGTTGCTCGCGGTCAGCGCGCCCAGGGCGCGCCCCCGGTTCGCCGCCGCGGCGGTGGTGGCCGGTGGAGTGGCGCTGGGGTTGGCCGCGTCGGCGGCGCCTGGTCTGGGCATTGGGGCCCTGGTCAAGGGCGGCGAAGACTGGACCATCTCGTTCGGCGACGTGGTCGGGTCGGGCACGCAGACCGTGGGCGGTGACGACGTGCTCGTGGACGTCGCGCGTGACCTCAAGGAACGGGACCGCTTCGAGGTGTTGCGCTACGCCACCACCGCCGAGGCGCCGGTGTACCTGAGGCTGACCTCGCTGGGCGCGTTCGACGGCTCGCGGTGGGAGCGTGTCCAGGGACCCGAGATGGCGTTCGCGGTCCCCACCGATGACGGCCAGCCGCTGACCTTGGATGAGCCCTTGGAGGCGCGGGGCGCGCTGCAGCGGGTGGCGGTGGAGCTGACGGGGCTGGAATCGGATTGGCTGCCGGCGCCGTACATGCCGGTGCACATCACAGGGATGCGCGGCCGTGTGCTGGTCGATTCGGCGGACTTGACCGTGCGGCTCGCTGACCCAATCGGAGAAGGGAGCCGTTACGTGGTCCTGGCGGCGCCCGCGGCTTCGGCGGCCGAAGCGGCGGTCGCGCAGGCGTTCTCCTATGAGCAGTTGTATGGGCCGTTGGACGGCACTTGGGCCGCGGTTTATTTGGACCTGCCGCCCGGGATGCCAGCTGTGATCGGCGAAACCGCGCGGGGGATCGTCGCGCCCCTGGCTAACAGCCCTGAGATCGGCGACGACTTCGCTGGTTCTTTGGCCTACAACGCGGCCCTCGCCTTGGTCGACCACTTCCAGACCGCGGGTTTCAGCTATTCCCTGGACTCGCCAGTCGATTTCGAGGACGGCAGCGACCAAGGCCAGGCGGTCGCTGAGTTCCTTTCCGCCAAGTCCGGCTATTGCGTGCACTTCGCGGTCGCGATGACGCTGATGGCGCGCGAGTTGGGGATCCCGGCCCGCGTGGCGGTGGGTTATGCCCCGGGCGTCCCCCTCGCGGACGCCGAGTCCGGCTCTTCGGGGCTCGGCTCCGGCGACGGGGCAGTGCAGGTCTATTCGGTGGGCGCCGACCAGCTGCACTCCTGGCCAGAGCTCTACATCGAAGGGATGGGCTGGGTCGGCTTCGAGCCGACGGTCGCAGCGGACTCGGCCGCTTTGTCCGGCGTTTCGTCCGCCGCTTCGCCGAGCGGCTCGCCTAGCTCGTCCGCCGCCTCGCCCAGCGCGTCCGGCGCGTCCGGCGCGTCCGGCGGGCCGACGGCTGCGGCCTCGCCCAGCGGTGACGCGTCCGGGCCGGCGGATTCTTCCGCCAAGGCCGCGCGCCCCTCGCCGATCGGGCTCTGGGCGGCAGGCGTCTTCGGCGTGTTGGCGCTGATGGCGGCGCTGCCGGGCTTCGCCCGCGGCCTAGTGCGGCGCCGGCGTCTGCACGCGGGCCTCGCGGGGGTCTGGGACGAGGTCCGCGCGACCGCTCAGGACCTGGGCCTTGCGCCGCCGCCGTGGCGCACCCCCGCCGACGTGGGCGCAAGCTTGGGCGCCGTTCTGCGGGGG
>JAITLE010000276.1 GCA_031278075.1 Bifidobacteriaceae bacterium
TATCTCTACACTTCTCGCTCCGGACGGGAGAAGTGTAGGAATCGTCAGACCGGCCCAGATCGGCGTCCACGGGGCCAGAACCAGCGCAGGTCTCTGACCTGCGGAAACACGTCCCGCGCGGGTTCACGGCCGACACCCGGGCCATGGCGCGGGGCGCGTATCTCTACACTTCTCGTCTCTGGCGAGAGAAGTGTAGGAATCGTCACGCCCCCCGCCCCAGGGCACGCCGCGAGGCGCGGCCCAAACGCATCCACTGGTCAATAGCGGGACCACCGCCCAGATCCGCCCGGAGCCCCCACAGGCGGCGACTTGCCTGCCCCTTGCTGACACCCCGGACCAAACCAAGTCACGACGGCGAAATGGATGACACCTGCCGCATCCGAGATGCGCCCCAATCCCGTAAAGTTTTCGAGTGAGAGCGCGATGAGGCTAAGTCGCCAAACCCTTGGTCGCCGCCTGACCTCCCCGGAGGCGCCGGTCGACCGCCCAGACGACCGACACGAGAGGACACACATGCAGCGGAAAGCATTGGCGTTGGGCGCGGCTCTGCTGTTGCTGGCGGGATGCGCCGGCGGCGGCAGCGGCGACGAGGCCACCAGCGGCGCCGTCACATCCGGCGCGGATCAGCCCGCCGTCGGCGACGACGAGACCGGCACGGCCACGTCGGACCAACCCGACAATTGGGTGGACGCGAACTGCCCGATGGGCGAATACGACTCAGCTGACACGTCGGCCAAGGTGGCGGCCGCGATAGCACGGGAGCGCTGCGTCGCAGGGGATTGGGGCGCGAGCTTGCTCGCCGGCGACACTGGCCTAAACCTCGCCGGATGGAGCATGACGGACACACTCGCTCTCAGCGCGGACTTCGTCCTGGCGACCACCACATCGGAACTCCTCGCCGACCTGTTCACAGATAAGGCAGGGCAAACACCGTTGAGGGTCCAACTCCAGATCCGTCAAAGCACTGGATGGGACGGCACGGGGGCTGATCCACGCGAAACCCGCCGGGAGGTCACCGTCTCGAACGTGCGGGTGGGCGCCTGGTTCGGGGAGGGCGACCACACACTCGTCCCGGTCGAGGACGCGGCGTTGGCGGACCCGGATCCGCCGAGTCTTCTTTGGCAAGACGAGGCCGACTCCTGGAACGGCCCGTACTTCGCGAGCGACGATGTCGCGTCGAACAGCGCCGACACCCCGCAAGGCGCCTATTCTCTGGCGGAGTTCGGCAAACTGCCGGAGGTGTCCGAGTACTACTTCGACAGGTCCGCGCTCGGCCGCCCGTGGGTGTTCGGCGGCGCGCAGGCGCTTGACCCGTACGACCCGGACAGATATTGGCTTGACGACCAAGACCGCGTGGTGACGTTCCTGTTGCCGCCCGACATCTCGGATTGGACGCTCCTGGTTTTCGACATCTCCGCCGACGGATCGGAGCCGCGAGAGGTGGCCACCTGGCTGAGCGCCGCCAGCGGCGGACGTTACACCCTCTGAGCCCAGGCCAGTTTCGTTCTCGATAGCGGGATCACCACACGGATCCGCGCCAAACCCCCACAAGCGGCGATCTGCTTGTCCCGCCGCTGACATCCCAGGGCCAGACCCGGCCCCGGCGGCGACATGGATGATCCCTGCTTGACGGGCTGCTCGGCGTCCCCTCGTAGACTGAAGCATGACCGAATTCGCTGAGATCTTCTCACCGGGCCTCGCGCACCTGAACCGTGAGAAGGAGCGGCAACGCGACGACGTTCACGAGGTGGTCGTGGACGCTCCCCCGTGGGACATAGTGCTCGACACGGGCCGGATCGCGTTGTCCGCGTCACCGCCCGAGGAACCTGAGTAGCCTTCACCCGCGCCGCCGCCGCTTGGGCGGTTCCCTGTGGCGCCACCGGACGGAATCGTCCAACTCCATCGCGTCGCACACGGCGTCCCACACCAAACGCGGCGCGACACCCGCGGCCAGGGCGTCGGCGGCGGTCCTCGAGCCCAGCGCCCCGATCACCAGATCCGCCGCCAAAGACCGGGAGTAGGCCGCGCCGAACGCCGAGTCCATGGACTCCCAAAACTCGCTGTGCCGCACCGCCACAGGTTAGCTCAGCGGGTGGGCGGGCACGTCACCCATTGGTTGGCCATGTCGGCGCCGCGACTCGGCGCGCCGCGGCCGACATCTGGTCACACCGGCGGGCGCGGCGCAAACGTCTCCGCTGGTCAACGGCGGGGCTACCGCCCAGATCGACCCGCAGCCCCCACAAGCTGCGACCTGCTCGCCTCGTCGACGCCTCAAGCCAAACCCGGCCCCTGCGGCGACATGGACAACGCCTCGTCCCCCTCTTCAAACCAGTTCGTCCGCCCACGGCGGATCGGCGCCCGGACGGGACACCGTGACAGCCGCGGCCGATGCCGCCCGGTCAATCGCCCGGAGCAGCTGGTTCTCGCCGATGGATCGCAGCGCCGCTCGCCGCTCCGCGCCGACCAGGCCCTCAACCCACAACCCGTCGATCAGTCCGGCCATGAACGTGTCACCGGCGCCGACGGTGTCGGCCACATGGGTCCGCGGCGCAGCCGTGTCCAGCAGGATCGGCCCCGCCAACGCGAGCGCTCCGGCCGCGCCTCGGGTCAGCACCACGACAGCCGGACCGGTCTCAGCCCACTCGCGGGCGACAGCGGCGCCATCGCGGTCGGGATAGAGCCACGCCAAGTCCTCGTCGGACGCCTTGACCAGGTCAGCCGCGGCGACAAGCCGCTCGACCACGGGACGGATCGCGGCGGGGTCGGCAATCAGCGCGGGCCTGAGATTCGGGTCGAATGACAGCGTGGGGGCGGCGGCGGGCGAGCCCTTCAGACTGGTGAAGAACTCCACGACTTGCTCGGCGCCGGGGCTGACCGCCGTCGCGAGCGAACCGGTGTGGACCACTGCGACACCCGCCAACTCGGGCGGCGTCTTGAAGTCCCATTCCAGATCGAACTCGTAACGCGCGGCGCCGGAGGCGTCAAGACGCGCTGTGGCCGTCGGCGTCCGCGCCGCGCCCGCCCGCCCCGGCGTGAGAAGCACCCCCGACTCGGCGACGTGCGCGGCGATGGCACGGGCATGCGGATCGTTCCCGATCCACGTCGCGAGCTCTACCTCACGCCCCAGCCGCGCTAACGCCACCGCGACGTTCATGGGGCTTCCACCTGGGAATTCACTCGAGTTGGAACCCCTGACCACGATGTCGATGAGCGCCTCGCCGATCACGAGCGCCCGGTTGTCCGCCATGAGTCCTCAGAATAGCTTGCGCCGCGCGCGGCGGGCCCGTCCGGACGTGTGTCGCGCCGGGCGGGCGCATTGGACAGGGCGCCGTGAGGCAGACGCCCACCCCGCGGGGCGCGGGACTCCACACTTCTCGTCTCTGGAGAGAGAAGTCTCGGAATCGTCGCGCCGGCCCGCCTTAGCCTGGATCGAGGCTTAG
>JAITLE010000277.1 GCA_031278075.1 Bifidobacteriaceae bacterium
GTGACCGGTCCCACCGCGTCGCCGAACACGTCCCGAGCCAACTTGGCCCGGGCGGCCGGCGGCGCCACGGCATCGGCCAACGCTGTGCGCAGCGGCCGGCTGCCCCGCAACACCACGTCCACGCCGAACAGCTCCTCCTCGGTGCGGCGCAGACCCTGGTCGGAGCGGGCCGCCGCGATCGCCGCGTCGAAGCCCAACTGTTCCAGGGCGTCGGCCAGGTCGCCTTCCCGCGACCAGCGCGCCGCGGCAACCGTGGCGACCAACTCCGTCGCCGCGGGCATGTGTCCCGCCATAGCGCCGCGCACCAGCGCCCGTTTGGGCGCCGCCGAACGGTTCGGATTGGTCAGCGCGCGGGCCAACGCCTTGTCGGCGTCCAGCGCGTCGACCAGCGCGAACAACTCGGCGGCCACCTTCAGTGGCGCTTCGTCAGGAGTCGCCGCGGCCAGGACCGCTCCCAACTCCGTCCTCGCCTGCACGAGGGACGCGGCGCTGCTGCCGAGCATCACGCGCCCTTCTCAGCGCCGCTGCGCGCGTCGAGATCGGCCAAGAAACGATCGATCACCCGGCCGGCGATGGCGTTGTCGCGCAGGGCCTCGCCCACGATCTTTTCGGCTAGCGCGGTGGCGAGTTCGCCGACATCGACCCTGAGGGAAACCTCGGCGGCTTTGCGTTCGGAGGCGATTTGCCGCTGGGCGGCCTCCTGAATGCGGCGCGCCTCTTCCGCGGCTTTCGCCTTCGAGGCGGCGATCAAGGCTTGCGCGTCGGCCTTGGCCTCCTCGCGGATGTGGGCCGCTTCGATGCGGGCGGCCTCCTTCTCGACGTCCATGCCCTGGCGGAGGCGGGCGATCTCCTCGGCGGCCTCGCTGGCGCGGGCCAGACCCCCTTCGATCGCCTCGGCGCGCGCGTCGAGGACCTTCAGGTAGCGCGGCACGCCGTATTTCGCGACCGCGATGGCGCTGATCCCAAGGCAGACCAGGGAGATGATCACCTCGCTCCACGGCGGGATGAAGAGGTTGATCCCCTCAGGGGCGCCCTCGGCGAGCCACATGATCAGCGGAAGAGGAAGCCTGCGACCAGGCCGATCAGGGCGAGCGCCTCCACCAGGCCAGCGCCGATGAACATGGTGCCCATCAGCGAGCCGCGCAGCTCCGGCTGGCGGGCGATGGATTCCTGCGTCTTGCCGACGAGGAAGCCGACGCCGATGGCCGAGCCGACAGCGGACACGCCGTAGCCGATCGCGTTCAGGTTGCCGCTGATTTCGGCGAGGATGTTCACAGTTGGTTCCTTTCGGTTTGTTGACTGGCGTTCCGGGCGTTGACCGGTGCGGCGGGCGGCATCAGTGTTGTTCCTTGGCCAGCCCGATATAGACGGATGTGAGCAGCGCGAAGATGAAGGCTTGTAGCCCCGCGACGAACACCTCGAAGAGGACGAAGACGAACGAGGCGGCGGCGGTCAGCAGCCCTAGGCCCTTGATCAGTCCGCCGCCGGAGACCAGCAGGTAGCTGGTCATCACGAAGAAGGCGGTCAACAAGAAGTGGCCGGCGATCATGTTCGCCATGAGTCGGACGGTCAGAGTGACGGGCCGCAGGACAAACGTCGAGAGGAACTCGATGGGCGCGAGCACCACGTACATCCACTTGGGCGCGCCCTTCGGCAGCAGGTTCTCCGCCAGGTAGCGGCCAGCGCCGTGCGCTTTGATCCCTTGCGCCACAAACGCTATCCAGGCGCAGGCCGCGAGGATCAGCGGCAGCGCCACGACGCCGTTGGAGGAGAGGTTCATGAACGGGAGCACGCCGGTGATGTTCACGGCCAGCACGGTGAAGAAGATGGTCGCGATGAACGGGAGGTACTTGCGGGCCATCGCGGGCGACATCGCCACCTCGCAGATCTGTTTGTGCACAAACCCGATCGCCAGCTCAAAAGTGGACTGGCCGCGGGTCGGCACGAGCGCGCTGCGACGGGCCCCGAGCCACATCAACACCACCAGCCCTAGGACGGCCACGACACGGATCAGGTCCACCCGGTTGAACGCGAACCAGTCCCCGATGGTCCAAAACGGGTCTGGGTACAGTTCGTCCAACGTCGGCATGTGCATCCCGGTGTCGCCTTCCTCGCCCGCGGCGAGGAAGGCGCCGAGACCATTCCCAGTGGAGGACAAGTCCATGACTCCTAGGAGGGTTCCCACAGCGGCGCAGCCATTGCGCGCCCGTGGCCTGCCTGGGCAGGGTGGCGGTCAGGCGTTCTGCACAAACTTATCACAGCTGGGACCTTGGGCCGGCCGGCTATCATCTGCGGTCGCCGCCGGGGCTGTCGCCTGGGGGTATACGCGCGCTCCAGACCAACCGCCCTTCTAGGACCAAAGACCCGGCGATGCCCAGCAGGATGGTCACGCCGAACACGGCGCGGTTGATGAAGGACGCCTCCCCGAGGGTCATCAGGACCACCAGCAACGCGATCAGCTTGACGAACCAGGTGATCAACAAGTTGCGCGCCTGCGCCTGGGTGGTCCTGCCGAGATGCATCACCACCGCCGAGGAGGCGAAGAACACGCCGACGATCCCAGCCCCGAGCAACGCCCCGATGAGGCCCTTCGAGCCGTCCAACAGGTAGCCCGCCGCGCCGGCGACCACGGCCAACGCCGCCGCCAGCAAACCCAATTGCACCGACACCCGGCGGTAGTCGATCCCCTCGCCTGTCGGCGCGGGGCCGTCCATCCGATCCGCCATCACTCTTTCTCCTCACTCGTCTGGGCGGCGTCCGCCACGCGGCGGAGCTTGTGACGCAGCGACGGACCCACCGTCAAGAGCAACGCCACCAGCGACCCTACCGCGACGAACGCCAACACTTGGGACGCGCGGAACACCGCCAGGCCCGCGACGCCGAACGCCATCACCGCGGTCCAGACATACATCGTCACGACAGCCCACCTCTGGCCGTGGCCCAGCCGGAGCAACCGGTGGTGCAGATGCATGCGATCCGCGTGGAAGGGCGACTCCCCGGCGCGCATCCGGCGCGCGACCGCCATCATCATGTCGAGCAGCGGCAACGCCAACACCGCGAAAGGCAGGACGATCGGGAGCACCGCACCAAAGGCCTGCCGCTGGGTGATCCCGGGCGCTCCCGGATCGGTCTGCCCGGTCACGGCGATGGTCGCGGCGGCGAACAGGAGCCCCAGCAGCATGGAACCCGCGTCACCCATGAAGATCTTCGCGGGGTGGACGTTGTAGGGCAGGAATCCGACGCACGCCCCCACGGTGATGACCAGGATCAACGCCGCGAGGGAGGCGTAGGTGTTCGCCCCGGACTGCCGCGAGAGCAGGTACGAGTAGACGAAGAACGCCCCGCAGCCGATCGCGACGATCCCTGCCGCGAGCCCGTCGAGCCCGTCCACGAAGTTGATCGCGTTGATCGCCGCCACCACCACCAGGACCGTCACGATCAGGCTGAGGCGCGAGGAGACGATCGTCACCCCCGCGATCGGGAAGGTGACGAGTTGGATGCCCTGCCACGCCAAGATCCCCGCCGCCAGGATCTGCCCGGCCAGTTTGGTGGGCCAGCTCAGCTCCCACCAATCGTCGAACGCGCCCAGCAAGCAGACGAACGCCGCGGCGCCCAGCACCCCCCAGGCGCCGTTCGACTGCTCGAAGACGGTGCGCATGAACGGCGTCTGCGACGCCACGCCCAGACCCGCCGCCACGCCAAGGTACATCGCCAGGCCCCCGAGCCGCGGAGTCGGCGTCGTGTGGATGTCCCGCGCCCGCACCGGGGTGATCGCGCCGCTGAAGACCGCGAACCGCCGCACGCCCGGCACCGCGATCGCCGTCACGATAGCGCTGATCATGCCCAGGAACAGGTAGGTCCTCACGCGCGCGCCCCCGCTCGGACGAGCGCGCGTTCCAGATCGCTCAAGCTCACAGCGCCTTCCCGCAACAGGCGCGGCGCCGCTTTGGAGCAATCCACGATGGACGACGCCGTCCGGCCCGGCGTGGGGCCCCCGTCCAGATAGCACGCGACCGCGTCCCCGAGCTGTGCGGCCGCCTCGGCCGCGGTGCGCGCCGGCGGGTGGCTCGTCAGGTTCGCCGAGGTGACCGCGAGCGGCCCGGTGAGCGCGAGCAACGCGAGCGCCTGGGGGTGGTCGGGCTGGCGGAGGGCCACGGTCTGGAGCGAGCCGGGCGCCGCGTCGGGCCCACCCGGCGGGTCGAGCCGCAGCCCCGCATCGGCGGCGAGTCGGACCACGATGCTCAACGGTCCTGGCCAGAACGCGTCCATCAGCGTCCGGGCCGCCTCGCTGAGGTGGGCCGCGAGCGAGGCGGCCACGGCGGCATCGCCCACCAAGACGGGGACGCGGAGCTGGCGGGGGCGGCCTTTGGCGGCGAAGAGCCTCGCCACGGCCGCCGGGTCGCGCGGATCGGCGGCCACCCCGTAGACGGTGTCGGTGGGGATCACCACCAGGTGGCCGAGCCGAATCTCAGCGGCCGCGCGCTCCAACCCTTCCCGATCGGGATGGACGTGGGCCGAGGGATGCATCCCGGCGATTCTAAGGCCTAAGGCCTGGCGTCGCCCAAGAATTCCAGCACGAAACCGCCCGGGAGACCGCCAATTGCGGCCACCTGCCCGGCGGTGGCGGCCATGGGTGGTCTCGGGTCACGCCCATGCGGTTCCACAGGCGGCGTGGGTGCGGCAGAGTTGTCGTATGCGCCTCGCCTCAGCGTGCTCTCCACACCCAGCCGCGCCGGCCGCGCCGCCGTTCGGGGGCCTCCCCGCGGGCCGATGGCGGCTCAGCCCCGTCGAGTTGGCCGCGGCGGCCCGTGACGCCTCCCACTACCTGATCGCGCCGCGGGCGCGGCTGGTCGCGCAGTCGATCGCCGAGGTGCAGGCCGCCTTCAAGGGCGCCGCGGCCGCCGGCGTGCCGGTCACGCTGCGCTCCGGGGGAACATCCCTGTCCGGGCAGGCGTCCGGGCCGGGCGTGCTGGTCGACGTCCGCCAAGCGTTCGCCCATGTCGAGGTGCATGATTCGGGCCGGTCGGTGACAGCCGGCGGCGGCGCCACACTCCGCTTCGTCAACGCCCGCCTGGCTCGTCACTCCCGCGTGCTCGGTCCCGATCCCGCCAGCGAAGTCGCTTGCACAATCGGTGGAGTCGTGGCGAACAACTCGTCTGGCATGGCCTGCGGCACTGAGTTCAACACCTACCGCACGCTGACCTCGATGGTGGTGCTCCTGCCCTCGGGCACAGTGGTGGACACCGCGCACGCCTGGGCCGACGAGCGGCTCCGCGCCCAGGAAGGCGATCTGTACAGGGCCCTGGCAGCCCTGAGGGAGCGCGTCTTGGCCAATCCGCGCTCCCTCGAGACGATCCGCCAGCAGTACTCGATGAAGAACACGATGGGCTACGGAGTCAACTCCCTGGTTGATTTCGCCACGCCGATCGAGATCTTGCAACACCTGATGATCGGCTCGGAGGGCACACTGGGGTTCGTCGCCGAGGCCACCTTCGCGACCCTGCCGCTCTTGCCCGCCCAGGCCACAGCTTTGCTGGTGTTCCCGAACACGGCGGCGGCCGCCGCGGCGGTCGAGCCTTTGACCGCGGCTGGCGCCAAGACGATCGAGTTGGAGGACGCCGCGTCGATTCGCGCGGCGGCGGCGGCCGCGCCGCCGGGGGATCCGATCCACGCGATCCGCCGGGGTGGGGCCACCGCCCTGCTGGTGGACGCCCGCGCTGAGACCGAAGAGGAACTCGCCGACCAGCTGGCCGCGCTGCGCGCCACGTTGCCCCGAATCGACCTCCTCGAAGACTACGAAGACGGCGCCGCTCCGCGGCCCTTGGGCGCCGCGCGACTCAACGACTTCACCCGCGATGAAGCCATGCGGGCCGCGTTGTGGAGCGCCCGCAAGGGCCTCTACACGGCTGTCGCCGGCGCGCGCCGGCCCGGGACCACCGCGCTCCTCGAGGACGTCGCGGTTCCTGCCCGGGCCCTCCCCCACGTGTGTGACGAACTCCAACGCCTATTCGCCGACTACCGCTATGCCGACGGTGTGATCTTCGGACACGCCAAGGACGGCAACGTCCATTTCATGATCTCGCTGGAACTCGGCGGCAAGACCGAACTCAGCAGGTACGAGGCGTTCACCGAGGAGATGGTCGACTTGGTGCTGGGCGCCGGCGGGACCCTCAAAGCCGAACACGGCACCGGCCGCGTCATGGCGCCGTTTGTGCGCCGTCAGTTCGGCGACGAGCTATACCAGGTGATGCGCCAGATCAAGACCGCGTTCGATCCGACCGGGCTGTTGGGCCCCGGGGTGATCTTGACCGACGACCCGCGCTCGCACATGCTGCACATCAAGCCGACACCCAAGGCGCTGCCCGCGATCGACCGCTGCGTCGAGTGCGGCTACTGCGAGCCGACCTGCCCCGCACGCGATCTCACCACCACGCCGCGCGGACGGATCGGGCTGCTCCGGACCATCGCCCTCGCCCCGCGCGACCAGCGCGCCTCGCTGATCCGCAGCTTCGACTACACCGGCGCCGACACGTGCGCCGCCGACTCCCTCTGCGCGGTGGCGTGCCCCGTCGGGATCGACACCGGCAAGGTCGTCAAAGCGTGGCGCGCGGCCCGGCTCGGGCCCACCGCGCAACACCTGGGCACGCTCGCCGCCAGGCATTGGGGCGCGGTCGTGGCGGCGCTGCGCCTCGCGCTGCGCGTCGCCGCCAAGCTGCCGCCCGCTTGGCTCGCCGCCCTGACCCGAGCCGCGCGCCGCGTCCTCCCCCAGGAGTGGATCCCTCAAGCGGGCGCCGACCTGCCGGGGCCCGGTCCGCGCCGCCGTCCCGGCCGCCTCATCCCAGCGCCCGATGCCGACCGGCCCGGCGCCAGCCGCACGTCAGCCTCCCAGCCGGCCGCGGTGTGCTTCCCCGCCTGCGTCAACTCGCTGTTCGGGCCGGCCCAGCCCGGCTCGGCCGGGATCAGCCAGGCGTTCGCGACCCTCGCCGATCGCGCAGGCGTGGAGCTGCGCGCGCCGCTCGGGATCGGCGGACTGTGCTGCGGGACCGTCTGGCAATCGAAAGGGCTCACGGCGGGACGCCGCGCGATGGCGGCGAGAGTGGTCGACGCCCTGTGGGAGGCGACGGACGGCGGGCGTCTGCCTGTGGTGGCGGACGCGGCATCGTGCGCCTTGGGGCTGCGCGAGGCGGGCGAGGCGTTGAGCGGCCGACGGGCCGAGCGGTTGGCGCGCCTGCGGATCGAAGACGCCTGCTCGTTCGCGTGGCGTGTGCTGGCGCCGCGGCTCGCTGTGACCGCGCCCCTCGAAGCGATCGCCGTGCACCCGACTTGTTCGACGACGCACCTCGGGTCGAAGGCCGATCTGATCGCGCTGGCGGCCATGTGCGCCCGGGAAGTGTTCACGCCGGACCAATGGGGCTGCTGCGCGTTCGCGGGCGACCGGGGGATGCTGCACCCGGAGCTGACGGCGGCCGCGACCGCGCCGGAGGCGCGCGCGATCTGGGCGGAGGAGGCGCGGCGCGGCGGCGGGCCGCCCAAGCCGTTCGACGCTTACGTGTCTTGCAACCGGACATGCGAGATCGGCTTGTCGCGCGCGACAGGACGCGTGTACCGGCATGTCCTTGAGATCTTGGCGGAGATCAGCGCCGCGGCGCCGCCAAGTCAAGGGCCGAAACAGCCTGCCGAACCGCCCGACCGCCTGCTATAGTCGCCAAAATCGGGCAATAGGCTCGATCCCCCGACACCAAGGAGACACACAATGGCCGATATCGAACGGGTGCGCGCCACAGTCGAGCGCTATCTCAAATCGATTTTCAATCAGGTCACCATCGATTCCGACGGCGACTACTCCGTACGCGCGGGCTCTGCCAGGGTATTCATTCGGCCGGAGGCCGCGGGTTCAGGGCCCGAGGCGCCCACCGTGCTCGCCCTGTGGACAATCCTGCTGCGGAACGTCAACGCCGGCCCCGAACTCTATGAGCACATCGCCTTTCACGCCGACGATTATCGGTTCGGGCACCTCAGCTTGCATCGCGCCTCCGACGGCGGTGTGACAGTTCTGTTCAGCCACCAGCTCCTGGCGGATTACCTGGACGAGCCCGAACTGGGCTTCGCCACGTCAGCTCTGGTCCGCACCGCCGACGAGCTCGACGACGAACTCCAAAGCCGTTTTGGGGGAACCCGCTTCCACGAGAGGTGAGAGCCATGCCTGGCGAGATCGACGAACTCCTGATCATCGACCTGGCGAGATCGGAGGTCAAACGCTGGGGTGGCGACCAAGTTTCGCTGACCCATGCGGCGTGGGTCCTCTCATCGCGTTGGGAGAGCGAGTTCGACGAGGTCTTCGGCGCTGATGCGCGCGCAGCCTTGCGGACAATGCTCCAGGAACGCGATTTCAGGGGCACAGA
>JAITLE010000041.1 GCA_031278075.1 Bifidobacteriaceae bacterium
GGACAGCCCCAGCCCAACCCGCCCACACCACCCCGAACCAACCCAAACCAACCCAGACACGTTCCCGCAGGTCAACACCCTGCGGCCCGCCACCCACTGCCGCCGGCTCAGTCGCGGGCCCGGGACACGTTGTCCGCAATTGTCCAAAAGACCCGGATCTTGGTCGTTTTGGGCAATTGCGGACAGCCCCAGCCCAACCCGCCCCGACCAACCCGAACCAACCCAAACCAACCCGGACACGTTCCCGCAGGTCAACACCCTGCGGCCCGCCACCCCCCGCCGCCGGCTCAGTCGCGGGCTCCGGGCGCGTTGTCCGCAATTGTCCAAAAGACCCGGATCTCGGCCGTTTTGGGCAATTGCGGACAGCCCCAGCCCAACCCGCCCACACCACCCCGCCCCAACCCAAACCAACCCGGACACGTTCCCGCAGGTCAACGCCCTGCGCCCGAGATGACGCTGGCCCAAGCGCAGTCGCGGGCTCCGGACGTGCTGGAGTACCGGGACGGCCAGTCCTGACGACCCCTTCCGATGGCACATCGCCGCGGCGCTGGCGCTGGTGGCCGCATTTGTCCAGAACCGCCAACGCCTTGGCGCACGGGTCGGGTCGGCGCCGGTCGGGTCGGTCGGGTCGATCGAGCCGGGCCCGGGTGGGAGGGGGAGGAGGTGTTTGGGTCGGTTCTGCGCGGGCGGGCCTGGGTCGGGTCGGCGCCGGGCGGGTCGGCGCCGGTCGGGCCGGTCGGGGCGAGCGGGACGGGGAGGATGTGTTTGGGTCGGTTCTGCGCGGGCGGGCCTGGGTCGGCGCGGCGCCGGTCGGGTCGACCCAGGTCGATGGGGCCGGGCGGGGTGAGTCGGATGTGTTTGGGTCGCCGCCGTGCGCGTTTCGGGACGGATTGGGCATACTTCGCGCACCCAGCGCTCGGCCAGCGTGATCGGGATCACGTTCTAAGTGGGCGCTTGAGCGAGTGTTTCAGGGCCCATTTGCGCGTGTAATTGCACGCTGGCGCCCAGCCCGTGCCCAACCCGGTCTCCCGTCACGGGGGGTGAGGCGCGGGGCTGAGGGCACGGCATCGGGCGGCGGGGCGATATCAAGTTGTGACCCAAACCCTGACCTGTGCTTTTACCCACCTTAGTGGCCTTCCTACGGGTCCGGCGGCCCAGCGAAGTTGACTGGACATTGCCGCCGAGGCAGGATGAGCAGGGCTGCTTGTTTGATGCGTGTATGCGCGCGTACGCTCACAAGGCGCGCAGGCGGCGGGGCGGGGTTCAACCGCGACCCGCCGGCCACGCCCAGCCACACACCACGACGCGCCATAGGTGTAAGGAGCTAATGACAGTGAGGTTTACCAGAAAGGCGGCTGCGATCGCCGCGGGCGCCACGGCCCTGGCGTTGTGCCTGGCGGCATGCGGATCGGGCGGCAAGGGCACGAAGGGCGGCGCCACGACCAAGAACGGCACGCCGGTGTCGATCGTGTGGTGGGGTTGGGCGCCCGGCTACGAGGAAGCTGCGGCCGCGTTCAACGCCGCCCACACCGACGTCCAGCTCAAGTTCGAGACGATCAGCGCCGGCACCCAGGGCGGCTACGACAAAATGCTCACGGCCGTCAAGGCCGGCAACGCGCCGTGCCTTGGCCAGGTCGGCGCCGAGACGTTCACGAGCTTCGTCGCCCAGGGCGCCCTCGAAGACGTCAGCGAACACCTCTCGGGCGCAGCCGACAAGTTCCCAGAAGCGGCCTGGAAAACCGTCTCACTGGACAAAGCGATCTTCGGGGTCCCAGTCGACTCCGGGACCATGGGGCTGTTCTACCGGGCCGATCTCTTCCAGCAGCACGGACTCGCCGTCCCGACCACCTGGGACGAATTCAAGGCCGCCGGCAAGAAATTGCATGAGGCCGACCCGACAAAGTACATCGCTAATCTGCCGACCGACGCGTACAACTATTCCGGATACGCCTGGCAGGCTGGCGCCGCATGGTTCTCGGCGGCTGACGACGCCTGGTCCGTGACGATTGACTCGGCCGAGAACACGAAAGTCGCGGATTTCTGGCAGTCCATGGTCGACGAGGGAATCGTCTCCACCTTCCCGAGCTGGGACGCGGCCCTCAACGCCGCGTGGTCCGACGGCACAGTGTTGAGCGAGGTCGGCGCGGTTTGGACCGCAGGCATCCTCGAGTCAGAGGCGAAAGCCTCATCCGGCAAGTGGGCGGTCGCCCCGATGCCGCGGTGGCCAGGGTCCGATGCCGTCGGCAACGTCGGCGGTTCACCGAACGCCGTGCTCAAGGGCTGCAAGAATCCGAAAGAGGCGGCCGCGGCGGCGCTCTGGTTGTCCACAGAATCGGCGTCGCTCGAACCGATGATCGCGAAGGGCGGGCTCTATCCCGCGTCGACTGCCGGCCAAGCTCTGCCGATCATGAAACAGGGGCGCGAATTCTTTGGGGGACAGGCCATTTTCGAAGTGTTCGCCCAAGAATCCGCGCACGTCAATCCCGCCTGGCAATGGGGACCCGTGATGACGGTGACCTCCAGCGCGTTGTCTGACGGTCTGGGGAAGGTCGGATTGAAATCCGGGACCATCGCAGACGCCCTCAAAGGCGCCCAGACCAAAACTGTGGAAGAGATCGAAGCCCAGGGTTACGCCCTGAAGTAGCTCGCCCGCTGGGCGCCCCGACGCCGGGTCTGCCTCCGCCTGAGGGCGGGCGGGGGCGGACCCGGTCCACGCGGAGCGGCTGGCGGCGGAGCCGCGTCAGGCTTCAGAAAGACAAACGGAGTGGTGACAGTCCTTCCAATCGGCGGCGGCACTGGTGGCGCCCGCGGGGCGGCGCGGCGCCAGCGGCCTGATCCGGCCGTTCGCCGCGCCTCACGGACCGCGGTCCGGCGGGCGCTCCCGTTCGCGACCCCGTTCTTGATCCTCTTCCTCGCCATCTACGTGATCCCGATCTGCTATTCCGTCTACCAGTCGCTCTTCACAGTGAACCGGTCCGGTCTGGGTTTGACCGCCTCGGAGCCGAAGTTCACGGGCCTCACGAACTACGCTCGGGCGCTGAACGATCCCGCATTCCTCGGCAGCCTGCGGCGGGTCTTGTTCATCGGGGCCGTGCAAGTGCCCGTGATGCTTCTCACGGCTCTCGCCCTAGCGTTGCTGATCGACGCGAAAGTGGCTCCCGGGACCAAAATCTACCGCATCATCTACTTCCTGCCGTATGCGCTGCCCGGGGTGATCGCGGGCCTCATGTGGTCCTTCCTTTACGCCCCGACTCTTTCGCCGGTGGTGCGCGGACTCGAGGCAATCGGCGTGGACGCCACCTTCACCAGCGACGCGGCCCTGCCGTATTCGATTATGAACATCCTGACCTGGGCTTGGACGGGATACAACATGATCATCATCTATTCGTCGCTCCAGTCGATTCCGCACGATGTCGTTGAGGCAGCCGCGCTCGACGGCGCGTCCAAGTGGAAGACCGCGTGGAGTGTCAAAGTGCCGATGGTCCGGCCTGCCATTATCCTGACGGCGGTGTTCTCGATCATCGGCACCGCCCAGTTGTACAACGAACCTGTCACGATGAAGGCCGTCGCGCCCAATCTGTCCTCCGATTACACGCCGATCATGTCCGCGCTGAAAACTTTGACATCGAACTATCCCTATGCCGCCACGAAGGCCGTGCTTTTGGCGGTGTTGATAGGGCTGTGCTCGGCAGTGTTCTTCCGGCTCACGCGGCAAAGGGAGCCGGTATGACCGCGCGGGGAGCCCGGCCGGGGGCGGGCAGCGGCGGTGTGAGCGGGAGCGACTTGAGCACAAGCAGACCCGGCGGACGTGGCGCGAACAGCAGTGGGCGCGGCCCCGGCCGCGCCATGGGTTCGGATGGGTCGCCGCTCGGGCGCGTGGGGCCCGCATCGCGTGCGCTGGTCATGTTCGTCATGACGCTCTTCGCGATCTACTGCCTGGCCCCAGTGTGGTGGCTGATGGTTGGCGCGACCAAGCCCGCCGGCACCTTGTTCACGGGGAATGGGTTCTGGTTCACAGACATCTCCCTGATCGAGAACCTGCAGACCCTGTTCGCCGCGCAGAACGGCGTGTTCCTGGCCTGGCTGCGCAACTCGCTCGCCTACGCGGTGGGCGGCGCGCTCGTCTCCACTCTGATCTCCGTCATGATGGGTTACGCCCTGGCGAAGTATCCGTTCCCGGGCCGCCGCGCGGTCTTCGGCGTGGTGCTCGCAGCGGTGTTCATCCCCGCGCCGATTTTCGCGATCCCGCTCTACTTGATGTTCTCCGGCACGGGGATCATCAACACCTTCTGGTCGGTCTTCATCCCGTGCACGGTCAGCCCCTTCGGTGTCTACCTGGCCCGGATCTACGCCGCCGAATCCGTTCCCGACGAGGTGATCGAGGCCGGCCGCATCGACGGCGCCCGTGAACTGCGCATCTTCTTCCAAGTGGCGATCAAGATGATGGCCCCGGCCATGCTGACCATCTTTCTATTCCAGTTCGTCGCGATCTGGACCAACTACCTGCTTCCCTCGCTGATGCTGTCCAACGCCCGCCTCCAACCGGTCACGGTGGGCCTGATCGCATGGCAGCAGCTTCGCGGAAACCCGATCGGGTACTCGACCGTGGTGACCGGCGCGTTGGTTTCAGTGGCGCCGATCGTGATCCTGTTCCTGTCCCTCCAGAACTTCTGGTCCAAGGGTCTCGCAGCAGGAGCCATCAAATGACCGAACCACATCCGCCGCTGGGGAAGGCCACGCCCGCACCCCGGAAGCCTGGCCGCCAACCGCCGGCCCAGCCCGGCGCCGGCACGTCCAGCTTCCGGCCAGCCGACACCGAATCGCCGGCCCCAGCCGGCGCCGGCACGCCCAGCCTCCGGCCAGCCGGCTCCCAACCGCCGGCCCAGCCCGGCGGCACAGCCCCCTCCCCTCGCCGCAGTCTCGATCCGGGGATGGGTCTTGGCGGGGGGAGGGTCACACTCCCAACCGAGATCGGCGCGGAAGCGGTCTGTCTGGAGCTGATGCGCCGGCTCGGCGCAGACGCGGTCCGCAACTCGGACGGCACCGAAGTGCCGCCCGAGTTCACCGCCATGGGCCTCGCCGTCTACTCGAAATACTTCGTCAACCGGGGCGACCTGGACTTCGCCCGCGAGAACCCCGCGCTCACCCAGCAGTTGTACCTCATGTCCCGGCCGGTCACGGCGACGATCCCAGAGTTGGCGATCGCGCCCCTGGACGGATTCTTCGCCGAGCAATTCCGAATCGACCTAGAACACGCCCCAAAACGCTGGTGGGAAGTGAGAGACCGGACGTCCGGCGCGGTCGTGGACACGGGCCGATGGAACGTCACGGAAGCAGACGGGACCGTGCACGTCAAAATAACGGACGCGACTCCGTTCCACGAATATACCGTGGCTTTCCTGGCGTGGAACATCTGGGAACCGGTGCAGATGTACAACCATCTGACGAACGGATGGGGTGATAAGCCCCACGAGCCAGCGCTGGACGCTTTCCACCCCGTGGCCCGCCGCCGCGCCCTGGAGCGACTACGTGAATGGCTCGCCGCGCAAGAGACAACCACAGTGGTGCGCTTCACCACATTCCTATACCAATTCGCGCTGATTTACAACGCGGCCGCAAAAGAGAAGTTCGTGGATTGGTTCTCATACGCGGCGACGGTTTCTCCCGCGGCTCTGGACGCATTCGCGCAAGAATACGGCTACCGGCTGACGCCAGAAGACTTCGTCGATGAAGGCTATTATCACACCGCGGCTCGGCCGCTCACGGCGCGCTGGCGCGACTGGATGGAGTTCGTCGCCGCGCAGGTCCGGGCGGTCGCCCGGGAGCTTGTCGGGGTCGTCCATGAGGCGGGCCGCGAAGCGATGATGTTCCTCGGCGACCAATGGATCGGCGTCGAACCGTACGGGCCAGGCTTCGCGGCGATCGGCCTGGACGCGGTGGTCGGCTCCGTCGGGGACGGCGCCACCATGCGGATGATCGCGGACATTCCGGGCGTGCGCTACACCGAGGGACGGCTGCTGCCGTACTTCTTCCCGGACACTTTCCACCCGGGCGGGAATCCGGCCGGCGAGGCTCTGACCTCGTGGTTGTCGGCCCGGCGGGCGATGCTCCGGCGACCCGTCGACCGGATCGGCTGGGGCGGCTACCCGTCGCTCGCGGCCGCGCACCCTGAGTTCGTGGACGTGGCGGCGCGGATCGCTGACGAGTTCCGGGAGCTGCACGCGCGGCGCGGCGGCGCCGAACCGTGGACCGCCGGCGGCAAGGTCGCCGTGTTGAACGAGTGGGGCGCGTTGCGCGCCTGGCTGACTTACACGGTCGCGCACGGGAAACCGCACCGTTTCACCGAGCCATACGCCGGGCTGTTGGAGGCCCTCGCCGGGCTCCCGTTCGACGTGACGTGGTTGTCCTTCGCCGAGCTGACGAGCGGTGGCGTGCCCGACGGCATCGGCGCGGTGGTGAACGCGGGGCCTGCGGGGACCGCGTTTTCTGGGGGCGCGGCCTGGGCCGACGCCCGCTTGGCGGAACGCCTGCGCGAATGGACGGCCGGCGGCGGCTTCTTCCTGGGCGTGGGCGAGCCGACCGCTCTCGTCCGCGGCGGCCGCACGTTTCAGCTGGCGGACGTGCTCGGCGTGGACCAGGAGGTCGGCTTCTCGCTGCCGACCAGCCACCACCCGCGGCACGCGCCGGACCACCCTGTGGCGGCCGGCCTTCCCTTGGATTTCACGCTGCACGATGCCGTCCGTGCCGTCCACCCCATCGAGCTCGGCGCCGTCGTGGTGCGCGAACAGGCTGGCGACACCCTGGTCGCGGTCCACGAATACGGGGCTGGCCGGGCGGCCTACCTCGCCGGGTTGCCGTACGACGCGGTGAACGCGCGCTTGCTGCACCGGGTGTTGGCGTGGGGCATGGGTTTGGACGCGGCCGCGCTGCCGTATCTGATGGACAATCCGTTGGTCGATGTGGCCGCGTACGAGGGCGCCGGCTGGGTGGCTGCGGCCAACGCCTCATTGTCGCCCCAGGCGGGGTCTTTCTTGGACGGCTCGGGCCGGCGGCGCCGGGTCACACTGGCTCCGGGCGAGATCGCGTGGCTGGCGCTTTGACATGTTGAGACCGGGGCGGCCCGGTCCAGACCAGGTGGCGGCGGGCGGCGCCCGGAACCGGGCCCAATGGGCACGGATAGTCGCTGGTCAGGTGGCGGCGGGCGGCGCCCGGAACCGGGCCCAATGAGCGCGGATAGCCGCTGGTCAGGTGGCGGCGGCTAGGCGCCCGGAACCGGGCCCAGTGGGCGCGGATGGTCGCTGGTCAGCTGGCGGCTAGGCGGCGCAACGCCGCCAGCACGGTGGCGGTGTCTCGAGTGCGCCACATCGGAGGCAGGGCCGCCATCAGGAATTCCCGGTACCGCTTGGTCGCCAACCTCGAGTCGAGGACCGCGACCACGCCCTTGTCCGAAGCTGACCTGATCAGCCTGCCGGCGCCCTGCGCCAGCATCAGAGCGGCGCGGGGCGCCGAAACCGCCATGAATCCGGAGCGGCCCGCGCGGCTCGCGGCTTCCGCCCGGGCCGAGTAGATCGGATCGTCCGGCCGGGGAAACGCCAAGCGGTCGATCGTCACCAGCCGACATGTCCTGCCCGGCGCGTCGACTCCCTGCCACAGTGTGTTGACACCGAAGAGGCATGCGTCCGGATCAGCGATGAACTCTTCGACCAGCGCGCTGATCGCCTTGTCTCCCTGGAGCAGGATCGGGAAGTCGAACTCGTCCCGCAGCGCGTCCGCGGCCGTCTGCGCGGCCGCAAAGGAGGTGAACAGTCCGAGCGCACCCCCACCTGACGCGCCGATCAACTCCCTCAGCCGAGCGTGCTGCGCCGCCCGATGATCGGCGCCTCGCCCCGGTTCGGGCAGGTCAGCGGCCACGTAGAGGATCCCTTGCCGTGGATAGTTGAACGGCGAGCCGACGTCCAAGCCGTCCCATCCGCCTGGGGCCAGGCCGGCTGCCGCCGCCGCCGAGTCCATCCGACCGCCCAGGGCGAGAGTCGCGCTGGTGAACACCCCGCTCGCCTCGGCGAGCAGACCGCATGCGATCGCGGCGGACACATCCAGCGGGGCCGCGTTCGCGGACGGCTCGTCAGCAGCGTCACTCGCCACCCAGATCACGTCCCGCCGCCGCGGGACGCCGGCGCCCTCGGGGGCGCCGGCCTCGGAGTTCTCGCGGTCCTCGCTGGCGGCGTTGTCCCCCGGTTGAATTGCCCGATGCCCGGGTGGCTCGGCGACCACATCACCGGGGGATCCCAGGGCTTCAGGCGGCGCCGACATGCCGGGCGCCGGCCGGGACGGCCGGTCTGCGGCCGACTCGGCCGGGCCAGCCCCCGGGACCTGAGTCGGACCAGGCGGCGCCGACACGCCGGGCGCCGGCCGGGACGGCCGGCCTGCGGCCGACTCGGCCGGGCCAGCCCCTACGGCTCCCCTCGGACCAGGCGGCGCCTTCGCGGCGGCCTCCGCCGGGGTCGCGTCGCCTGGGGCCGCGAGTCGCGCGCACAGGTCGATGATCTCTCCGAGAGCTGCCTGAACGGATTGCTGTTGAGCCGCAGATTCCTTGCGCAGACTCGTGACCTGCGAAACCATGTCGCGAGTGGCGGCGCCGGTCATCTCGACCGCGGCTGCCAGTTCGGGCGGCAAGCCTTGAGGTAGGCGTTTGAGCAGTCCGGCAGTTGTGACCTCGGCGGTCAAGGCGGGCACAGCAGGCCCGCGGGCCGCGGGGCCCGGCAGCCGGTCCATCCCCGCCGTGCCGGTCAGCCCGGGCGCGGCGGGCGGTCCGGCCGCATCGGCCGGGCGAACCGCGGACCCAGTCCAGCCAGGCCCTCCCGAGGATGCGAGCTGGGAGGTGAGGGCGGCTGAGAGGAGGCGAGCGGCATCGTCCATCAGGGTGGCGGCGGCGGCCAAACCCTCGTCGCCGACCTTCAAACGACGCGCAGATCGGGCGGCCGCTCTGACAGCCGAGGGTGTCAACGTCCCGGTCAAAGCGGAGGTCAGAGACTGGGTGAGCTGGTGCGCCTCGTCGACGACCAGGGCGCCGTAGGGCGGCAGCGCGCCGCCCCGGTCAGCGTGAACGGCGAGCATGGCGTGGTTCGTCACCACCAAATCGGCCCTGGACGCGGCGACGCGCGCGAGCTCAGCGAAACAGGATTCGGCAAGCGGGCACTTCTGCCCAACGCACTGCTGCGCGGTGACCGAGACATGCCGCCAGGCGCGCGGAGTGGCGCCGCCGGGGAAATCGTCGCGGTCGCCGGTCTCGGTCTCGGCCGCCCATTCGGTCAGGCGCTGGACCTCTTGAGCCAGCTCGCTGATCGGCCGATGCGAGGCTTGGACGCGCGAAAAGAGGATCTCGTCGTCCTCGTCGGCGCCGTAAGCGCCGGTCAACTTGTGGCGGCAGATGTAGTTGCCGCGCCCCTTCAGCAGAGCTGCGACTGGGGCGCGGGGCAGCTCACGCTGCGCGGCCTTGGCGGCGGCGGGCAGGTCCCGCGACATGATCTGGCGCTGCAGCACCAGGGTGGCGGTGGCCACGATCACGGGCTCGCTCTCGTGGACCGCGTGGAGCAGCGCGGGGACCAGGTATCCGAGCGACTTGCCAGTCCCGGTGCCCGCCTGCACCAGCAGATGCCGCCCGTCCGCGAGCGCCCGCGCGATCGCTTGAGCCATGCGCGTCTGGCCCGGGCGCCGCTCGCCGCCGAGGGAACGGACGGCGTCATCCAGCGTGCGCGCCACGACTTCCGGTTCCATAACAGCCACCATACGGTCTTGGGGACGCAGCGGGCTGTGCACACGCTTTCTCCTGTGGACCGCTCGAATCTAAGCCTGGATCCACCGATGATCGCCGCAGGGAAGCACTAGACGGGTGCGATGGGCGTTCCTGGCCGGCGATGGCAGGCGGGGGCAGTGAGGAGAGCCCGGATAGCGCTGATGGCGGCGGGGCGCGTTCAAGTTCTGCGCCGACCCGGAGTTGGCGGTTGAAGTGGTCGAAGTGGTCGGGCTTCACCTCGACCCGCCCGAGGACGCCATCGTCCTCTCGATAGGCGAGAAGGCCCAGGCCCAGGCGTTGGACCGGACCGCGCCGCCGCAGACCAACCGCACACCCACAGGGCCCATGCGGCGCCGGGGCATCTCGCCCCCGACCCCCGCGACAAGCGAAGATTGGCGACTTTTGTACCAACGGACCCGGGTTTTGGCGACTTTTGTGCCCCCCGACCCGAGTTTTGGCGACTTCTGTGCCCCCCGGCCCGAGTTTTGGCGACTTCTGTACCGGTGGACCCGAGTTTTGGCGACTTCTGTGCCACTGGACCCGAGTTTTGGCGACTTCTGTACCCCCCGACCCGAGTTTTGGCGACTTCTGTGCCGCTGGACCCGAGTTTTGGCGACTTCTGTGCCACTCGACCCGAGTTTTGGCGACTTCTGTGCCACTCGACCCGAGTTTTGGCGACTTCTGTGCCCCCCGACCCGAGTTTTGGCGACTTCTGTGCCGCAGGACCCGAGTTTTGGCGACGTCTGTGCCACTCGACCCGAGTTTTGGCGACGTATGTGCCACGCGACCCGACGTTTGGGGCCTTGTGT
>JAITLE010000107.1 GCA_031278075.1 Bifidobacteriaceae bacterium
CGAAACCAGCCACTGACGCGTCAACCGCCTCTCGGAGTTGGCCGATCTCCCATTCGTCTTTGAACATCCGCAGGTGGGCCAGGGTGGCGTCCAACTCTTGCGAGGCGGTCAAAGACCACCGCGCCAATTCGCCGCTGCCCACTGTTCCGCTGACGAGGGGGCGCTTTAGCTGGGCCAGCTCCGCTGTCAACTCCTTGACGTTCTTGACAGGGATGCCGATCGCCTCCGACCAGTCCGACAGCCCCGGACTCGGGCCCACCCAAAGCTCGCCGTAGGCGGCGCTGGCGAAGAAGTCCCGCTCACCGGGCCGGGCCGGCGCCGGCGCGAACACGGTGGCGTCGTGGCCGGCGCTTGTGGCGCGCAAAACCAGCGCTGCGAACTCGATTTGGCATCCGGTGAGCCAGGTGAAATTCGAGTCCGCGCGGAACTCGTGATAACAGTCGTTGTTGCGGACAGGCGCGTGGCCGGCGAACACGACGAGATCGTGCGGACCAACGGCCTGCGACAACGCCGCACGATGCCGGGCCGCTGCCGCGGCGGCTCCTGCGACGACGGGCGCCGGGGCCGGTCGGCGGGCCCAGTCCTGGGCGATCATCTCCACAAAAGCGGGCACGTCGGCCAGCTTCGGCGAGGGTTCCCCCGAATGCGGTGGCAGGCGGCGTCCAGCGGCGGCCGCGTCGGCGGCGCCGGTCGGCTGATTCATTGTCTTGCCTCTTCTCCTATTTCACGCTGGGAGTCCGCCGCCGCGTTCCACCAGCAATTGCCGCAGCTTCGCGAAGACTTCTGGGTTCTGGATGCCGTCATGCTCATACTCGTTGGTCACCCAAGCTTGGGAGTTGCCCACCATCTCCAAGGTGGCGAGCTGCAGGCCGGCATCCACGTAAAGGTCGTCGTGGTAGACCACCGCCTGCAGAGGCACCTCGTTGCGGGCCAGCACCTCGGGGCGGTAGATGGCGGGCCAGTGCTCTTGACGCATCAGCTCCTCGACCGCCGGCAGGAACGGACGCAACAACTGATCCTCTTCGAACATCCAAGGGAACGCCATCTCGCCTGTGAACAGCAGCGGCCGGGCGTCGGGCGCGAACTCCGGGTGGCGGGCCAGCTCGTGGTGTGCCGCCCAGTTGATCGGGCCGTTCGCGCCGCAGCCGAAGATGAATTCTTGCAGGGTCCAATAGAGCGGATTCACCGCGGACGAGGTCCGGGCTAGCACCTGGTGCGTGAACGCCTGCGACAGCAGCCCGGCCTCAGCGAAGGCGGTGTCCAAGAGCCAATGCAGGCGTTCGGCGCCGTGTTTCATTCCGAGGTCCAGGCCCAAGGATTGCAGCCGCGGCACCGAGAACGGGTCGCCGTTCGGGAGACGGACGTCGGTTCTCGTCAGCAAATCGGCGATCTCCGAGACCCGTGCCACGTCCCGGGGGTAGCGGGCGTAGAACTGCGCTGTCTTGCGTTTCGCCCTGGGGAAGGTGCGGCGATAGACCTCGGCGGCGTCCGGCGGCACACCCGGTATCCCGCCCGCCACATAACAGCCGCGCAAAGCGTCGGGGAAATGGCTCAGGTAGGTCAGCGTCAGGAATCCCCCGTAGCTTTGACCCAGAGTGTGCCAGCGTCGCCCGCCGTAGCAGCGGAGGCGAATTCGCTCGAAGTCTTTGACGATCGAGTCGGCCAGGAAGTAGCCGAGAAACACCGCCGCCCCTTCCGGATTGGGAAAGCTCGCGATGGTTCGGCCGTCCACTGGGGAGGAACGTCCGGTCCCGCGCTGGTCCGGCATGACCACTCGGTAATGTTTCAGAGCTTCGCCCAACCAGCCCTGGCCGGGCATCGGACGCACACCCTGCCCGCCGGGGCCGCCCTGTAGGAACAACAGCGGCGGCAGGTCGTCCTCCGCTCGGTCCGGGTCGGAGATCTCGCGGAAGAACACCCGGATCGGGGGTGAGTCTCGGTCTTCCCAGTCCAACGGGACTGAGATGTGGCGGTCCACCACGCGGTATCCGGGGACGAAATACTGGCTCATGTCTCGCTCCTCATCTTCGTCAAGTGCGCAGTCTCGGTTCCAGCGCCACGTGCAGGAAGTCCACGATCAGGTTCATCACCACGATGAAGAAACCGCCGAGCAGGACCACACCGATCACCACCGGCCGGTCTTGCACAGTGACCGCTTTGACCGCCAGCGCGCCCACGCCTTGCAGCCCGAACACTTGCTCGATCACGATCGCGCCGCCGAGCAGGTAGCCGATATCCGCGCCTAACTGGGTGGTCAACACGGTGAGAGTGGCGCGCATGCCGTGCTTGTAAACCACACGGCGTTCGGTCAGGCCCTTGGCCCGAGCGGTGCGGATGTAGTCCTCCCCTAGCACATCGAGCAGCTGCGCGCGGGTGAGCCGCTGGTAGAGCGCGGCTGTCACTAGTGCCAGGGTGAACCACGGCAACACCATGTGTGTGAACCACTCGAAGAACCCACTCCCGAATTCGGCGTAGCCGCCCGCCGGGAATAGGGTGAACCCGTTTTGTCGGGGAAGGAAGTACAGGGTGTAGAGCAGCATCATCCCGAGCACGAAGGTGGGGAAGCTGATCCCGACAAGGCTGACGACCTGGGCGAACCGATCCCGCCAAGTTCCGGGGTGGCGGGCGGAAAGGATGCCGAGCGGGATGCCGATCGCCAGCCAGAGGAACACCGCGCCGAAGACCAGCGAGAAGGTGGCCGGGATGCGGGCCACGATCAAGCCGAGCACCGGCATCTGGTTGCGGTAGGAGAAGCCGAAGTCGCCCCTGAACGCGTTGGTCAAGAATCTCCAGTACTGCACATACATGGGCTGGTCCAGGCCCAGGTTCTGCCGCACCTGGGCCAGGATTTCCGGGGTGGCCTTCTCGCCGGCGATCAGCCGGGCCGGGTCGCCGGGCGCCACAAAGAACAGCGCGAACACGAAAAGGCTGAGCGCCAAGAGCACGATCGCGGCGTACAACACCCGCTTCAACAGCGATTTAGCCATGGTCAGCCCCCTGCCGACCGGCCGAAGGCCGCCCGCGCCCGCGTGTGCGGGAGAACAATCTGCGCCCAGCCTTGGGATCCAGCGCGTCCCGCAGGCCGTCCCCCAAGATGTTGAAGGACAAGGTGGTGAACAGGAGCATCGAGCCGGGCGCGAAGACGAGCCACGGGGCGATCATGTAGGTGGAGTTGTTGGCCGCGTCGGCCAGCATCCCGCCCCAACTGGGCTGGGGTGGGACAATGCCCATGCCGAGGAATGAGAGGGTGGCCTCGAACACGATCGCGCTCGGGATCATCTGGGTCGTGTAGACGATGATGGATTCAGTGAGGTTCGGCAGGATGTCCTTGAAGATGATGGACAGAGTCGACGCTCCGAGCGAGCGCGAGGCTTCCACGAATTCCCGCTGTTTCAAGGCTCGCACCTGGGCGCGAATCACACGTCCGGTCACCGCCCAGGAGAAGAACACCACCACGAACAGACACAAGGCCACGCTCGCCCCGAACACCGAGACCAGGGCCAGCGCGCACAGCAAGAAGGGGATGCACATCACGAAGTCGGTCAGCCGGCTGAGCACCGCGTCAAGCCAGCCGCCGAAGTACCCTGCCAGCATTCCCACGGTCACGCCGATGACCGCCGCGATCAGCGATGCGACCACTCCCACCAGCAAGGACACTTGGGCGCCGTAGGCGAGCCGGATGAAGACGTCCCGGCCCAGTTGGTCTGTGCCCATCAAGAATGTGGAACTCGGGCTGACCGGCAACCCGTCAGGTGTCATCCCGGTGTCGCGGAATTGCTCAGAGAGACCGTGGCCGGTGATTTGGGACAGCAGTGGCGCCGCCGCAGCCAGCACCGCCACCAGGGCGATGAAGGCGATGGCGGTCATGGACGCCCGGTCGCGCCGCAGCCGGCGCCACATGTGCTGCCAAGAATTCAGTTGCGCGACGCCGGATTCTGCGGACGAGGGCGCCTCAGGCGACAGGTCAGGAGCCTTCGACGCCGCCGATGCCGTCGACGCCCCCGACCCAGCCGACGCGCCGCTCACCGGGCGACCTCCGAATCGGAAAGCACCTTCGGCCCCGGCCGTTCGGCGAGAAGCAGCCTGTTCTCCGCGCCCGCCGTGGGCTGCTGGAAAACAGAGGCCGCCAGCAGCTTCTTGGTGAAATCAGCCTGGGGCGCGCCAAATATGGTCTCGGTCGCGGCCAGTTCGATTATCTCGCCACCATCCATGACGGCGATCCGGTCGCAAACATGGCGCACCACCGCCAGGTCATGGGAGATGAACAGGTAGGTGTAGCCGAAAGCCGCGCGCAGATCCTTGATCAGGTTGAGGATCTGGGCCTGGATGGACACGTCCAACGCGGACACGGGCTCGTCGAAGATCACCAGCTGCGGATCCAACGCCAAGGCGCGTGCGATCCCGATGCGCTGGCGCTGTCCCCCGGAGAACTCGGACGGGAAGCGGTTGTAGTGTTCCGGGTCGAGCCCGACCAGTTCCATCAGCTCTTGGACGGATGATTTCAGCGGCGCGCCACGCAGCCGTTTCTGGATGCGCAGCGGCTCGCCGATGATCGCCCCGACCCGCCGCCGCGGATTAAGCGACCCGTAAGGGTCTTGGAACACCATTTGGACGTGCTGACGCATCTGGCGCCACTCGGTCGCGTTCAGCTGCCCGATCTCGCGCCCTAAGAAACGGATGGAACCAGATGTGGCGGGGATCAGCCCGGCGATGGCGCGCGCCAGCGTGGTCTTGCCGCAGCCGGACTCCCCCACCAGGCCAAGCGCGTCGCCTTGCTCCAACCTGAGGCTGATGCCTTTGAGCACGTGAACGGGATGCCGCGACTTGGGGCGGAATGACAAACGCATGTCGGTGACCTCGACCACAGGTTCTTGCACGACGTGCCTTCGAGGATCGACCACATGGACGCGGCTGCCGTCACGTTGCATCGCGGTGACGAAGGCGTCCACCTCGCGGACCGGCTCAGGCAAACCCGGATCGTGGTGCAGCAAACAGTTGACTGTCACTCCGTCGTCGTAGACCCGCTCGACTGGACGGGAAGCGAAACAGTCGGCGACGGCATCGGCGCACCGGGGAGCAAAAGCGCAACCGGTCGGCACGGCGAGCAGGCTGGGGGCTTTGCCCTGGATGGGGATAAGGCGGTCGTTGCTTTCCTCCGCGGTCGGGGAGGAGCGCAACAATCCGGCCGTGTAGGGGTGGGCGGGCCGCGTGAACAACGAGGAGATCGGGCCGGTCTCCATCTGGTGCCCGGCGTACATCACCATCGCGCGGTCGGCAAAGGAGGCCAGCAGGCCCAAATCATGGGAGATCATGATGACGGTGGCGCCCAACTCATCCCGCATCTGTGACAGCAGAGTGAGAATCTGCTTCTGGATGGTGACGTCTAAGGCGGTGGTCGGCTCGTCCGCGATGATGAAGTCGGGCCGCAACACCAACGCCATCGCGATCATCACCCGCTGGCGCATTCCGCCGGAGAACTGGTGGGGGTAATCGTTGAAACGTTTGGCCGCGTTCGGAATGCCCACGGTCTCCAGCATCTCGACGGCGCGGCGTTTGGCGGCGGACCGGGATGTGGAGCGCTCATGGATCCTGATCACCTCGGTGATCTGCGACCCGATTGTGAAATAGGGGTGCAGGCTGGACAGCGGATCTTGGAACACCATGCCGATGCGTTTGCCCCGCAGCTGGCGCAGCTGGCGTGCCGACATGGTGATGAGGTCGGCGCCGTCGAACAGCACACGTCCGGCGATATCCGAACCGGGCAGCAACCCGGTGATGGCTTGGGTGAGCACGCTTTTCCCGGAGCCGGATTCGCCGACGATCCCGAAGATCTCGCCCCGCCGCACCTCAAAAGAGACACCTTGGACGGCGTGCACCATGCCGTCCTCGGTGGGGAGGTTCACATACACGTCTTGCGCGCTGAGCAAGGCCATTGGTCGCGGTTATTCCGTCGGTCGGTCGGCTCGGGACGGGCGGGGCGTTCTGAGGCTCCCACCCACCAGCGGGGTCGCCGCGCCGGAACGCTGCGACCCCGCTTGGCGGCCGGTTATCGGTTGATGGTCAAGTTGGTCCAGTCGCCCGCCTCACCCAGGGCGAACACCAGGAAGTTGCCGACTGACTTGCTGTGGTAGAGCACCTGCGTCTTGGAATACAGCGGCAGGACGATCGCGTCCTCCATCACAGTGTCGGAGACTTGCGCCCACAGTTCGGCAGATTCTTCCACTGTCGGGGCGTTCAACGCCTGGGCGGCCAATTCGTTGGCTGTCTCGTTGTTGTAATCCAGGTAGTTGTAGCCTTGCTCGGTCTTGCCGTCGTAGGTGAACTGGGGTTGGAACACCGAGCGCGCGGCGCCGCCGGTCCAGTCCGGGCTCCATCCGCAAAGCGCCAGGTCCCATTTGCCTTCGCGCCCGTTCTCATGTTGCATCATGAAGTTCGGGTAGAAGTCTGAGCCGGGCACAGGGACGAGTTCGACGGTGATGTCCGCTTTGGCCATGTTCTCCTGGATGGTCTGGGCGATGCCCGGCTCGACCGCGTTGTCGGAGCGGTACGCCAGTTTCAGCGTCAGATCCGCCGCGCCGGCGGCGCTGAGCAAGGACTTCGCCTTCTCTGGGTCGCCCGCCGAGTCAGTGGTGGCGTACAGGTCGTTGTCGGAATGCCCCACCACGGTGGGGCCGAAGATCCCTGTGGCGGGGACGGCCAGATCCGGGCCGCCCAGCTGCTGGACGAAGTCCGCCTTGTTGACCGCGTACTGCAACGCCTGGCGGACCGCCTTGTTCTGCAACGCGCCGCTGTTGTTGTCCGAAAGCGAGTTGATCCAGAGGAAGTAGGTGTTGCCGGGGGAGATCGTGAGGATTTTCTCGTCGCCAGCGGTCCGCAGTGGCGCCAGCTGCGCCGCGGTCAGGCCGATGCCCATCGTGATGTCGGCGTCATCGGACTGCAGTTGTTGTATGGCGTTGTCCGGGGTGACGCCGAAGGTGATCTCGATGCGGTCGGCGTTGGCGGCGCGCAACGGATCAGACTCCTTCACCCAAGCGGGGTTGCGCTTGAGATAGAGGTGCTTGTCCGGCACGTATTCGTCGACGGTGTACGGACCGGAGGAGATGTAGTTGGCGCGATAGTCGGGGCCGTCAGGCTCGTAGGCGAGCGCTTCGGCGGCCACCGGAGAGGCGTTCGCCAGCGACAGCATGTAGATGAAGTCGGACGCCGCCTCGGCCAGGGTGAACACCACAGTCTTGTCGTCCGGGGTGGCGATGCCTTCGACGGAGTCCTCTTCGATGTGTTGACGCACGTTGTCAACCGTCGGGTTCGCGCTGTCGTAGCCCTCGCAGAATTCGGCGAAGCCCTTGATGACGTTGAAATACGAGGATGTGAAGGACGGCCCGAGCGGGTTGCAGACCCGTTCGATCCCGTTGGCGACGTCTGTGGACGTGATGGCCCTGGGCCCGTCAGGAGCATCCCAGTTGGCGTTGTCCCTCAGGGTGAAGGTGTAGGTCAAGCCATCCTCGGAGACGGTGGGCAGGTCGGCGGCGAGGTCGGGCTGCGGCAGCACGTTCTCCTCCACGTCGTTGGAGGCCTTGTAGCTGATCAGCTGCCGGCTGATGGCACGCGACAGGTTGTTGGTCACCACCAGGCCGACCATTGTCGGGTCAAGGTGGTCGATGTCGTCCGTGCCGACAATTCTGAGAGTGCCGCCGGTCGCCGCGGAGCCGTCGGATGTGGTGGGAGTCGAGTTGCCGCCGCAGGCGGCTAAGGAGAGGGCCAGGGCACTTGCGATTCCGATGGCCAGTGATGTGCGAAGTCTCACAGGGTCAGCCTTTCTGGGGGTCGTGCTGTGGGCGTCGTTGCCGGCGTTGAGCGGACACCGATTCGTTCAGAATAGCCCACCGATTGTGGCGAAGATGTTTCGTGGCGAAAGAGGTTCGACACGGCCGTCTCTTCCGGGGCCGCGTCCGGGGGCACGCGCCGGGCGGCGCGGCTGGGGCCGCCACACCCGGTTCCGCGCCCGGGTGGCGCCCGGCGCCGTGCTCGCACTGCCTCTGCGGCGGGTCAGTCGGGGCGGCCGAGCTGGACCGTGTGGACCTTGCCCGAGTCCACGAACACGCAGCGGCCCGGCGGGTAGTCCGAGCGTCTCGCCCGAGGCATGGTCACCTTGAACAAGATCTCGACGTCTGTCGAGTCGGGCTGCATCGCGACGCCTCTGCGGTTATTGCGGACCTCGCTGATAATCGGCCACGATGAACCCCAGTTCGCCATTTCGCTTTCACCGATCACGAAGTGGCCATTGCGCCGGGCGAGCCTCATCAGCTCCACGATCTGTTGCTCCACGGGGCTGCCGATCAGTTCGCCGACGCCCTCGATCACCAGGATCAGGCCGGGCTTGTCGACGGCGCCGGCCTCAAGCTTGGGCTTCAGCTCGGCGGCGAGGTCACGCATGGTGGCGCTGTCGAGCGCGAAGTCGGTCCAGGTGTCGTCCTTATGCGCCCCTGAGCGCGGCGACCCGAAGTAGTAGATCGGCATCACTGGGTCCCATTTGCGCAGCATCTGAGCGATGGACCGCAGCGCGGTGGTGCGGCCCGAACCAGGCATGCCTGCGATCACGAAGGCGCCTTGCGGGCTGAAAGGAATGGGTTGGAGATCGGCGTCGGAGACGCCCAACACCGGCAGCCCGTTGACTTGGTCAGGCAGTTCGGCGACCCGGATGAGGGTGGGCAGACTCCGGACGCCTTCGGCCTCGGGCAGTCCGCGCGCCCGCATGCCGGCGGCTAAATCCTCGATCTCGTCGGATTGCTCGACAGCGTTGGAGGAACCGCCGGCAACCGCCACCTGCAATTCGTCGTCTTGTTCCGAGAAGACCCCGCGTCCAGGCGGTGATGTCGGACTCAAGATGTCTTTCTTGACTCCCAAAGTGAGGTAGGCGTTCTCGTCGGCTTGGCGCAGCACCAGCCGTCGCGGCATGTTCGCGGCGAGCGCCGAGGGTATGGCCCCGGGCCTCTCGGCGGCCACAACCACGTGGATGCCAACGGACCGGCCCTCGGCGGCGAGCCTCAAGAACAGCGCGAAATAGCGCGACAGCCCGGTGGCGGTCTCATACGCCTCGCGGAACGCGCCGAACCCGTCGACCAGCAACAGGATGCGAGCCTCGGCGTCTTCGCCGGTGGCCGCACGGTAGTCGGTGATGGTGTCGACGCGCGCGGCCGCGAAGCGGGGGGCACGTTCTTCCATAGTGCGTGTGAGCCGATCCAGCAGCCGCTTGACGCGCTCCGAATCGTTACTCGAGATGATGGCGCCCACGTGCGGCAGCGGCGCGAGCATCGCCAGCCCGGACGAACCGAAGTCAAGCCCGTACACCTCGGTCCGGGACATGCCCGCCTGCAATCCCGCGCCCACCGCCAGCGTGCGCAGCAACGCGGATTTGCCTGAGCCGCCGGTCCCGAAAACAGCCAGGTTGCCGTCCTTGTCCGGGTCGTAAAACACTGGCGCCTGCGCCTGCGCGCCTGGCACGTCCGCTTTCCCCAACAGCAAGACTTGCCCTTTGCTGGGAGGCGGCAGGTCGGCATCGGCCATCAATTCGGCGAGGTCGTAGCGTTCCGCTAGTTCGGGCAGCCACGGCTTGCGCGGCTCGGGTATTCCGTGTGAATCGGCGGCGGCACGGATCGCCGCGACTATACGGGCTATGTCGGTTGGGCCCTGGCTCTCCGGGTCGGCCGTTGACTCGGCTCGCGGAATCTCCCAGGCCTGGCCGGGGCCGAACGTCATCGTCTCGATGTCCACTCGAGGAGGCTCGGGTTCGCTGGACGTGTGGCCGCCAGCGTAACCGGCCTGGAACAAGGCGATTCTGCCTGGGCCGGTGCGCACGGCGCCGCGCCCTGGAATCCTGGGGTCGAATTCGGCCGCCAGTTTCGTCCCGATCACGTCGTCGGAATCCGCCTCGTCGGCCATCCGGAGGGCGACGCGAAGGTTTGTGTTGGCTCGCAGGTTGTCCTTGATGACGCCGGCGGGGCGCTGTGTGGCCAAGATGAGATGTAGACCCAGGGAACGCCCGCGCTGGGCCACGTCGACCACGCCGTCGACGAATTCTGGGACCTCGTTGACCAGAGCGGCGAACTCGTCTACGACGATGATCAGCGACGGCGGGCATTCCGGGTCGCCGGTGCGTTCTAAGGAGATCAGATCCTTGGCTTTCTTGGCGTTGAGGAGGTGTTCGCGGTGACGCAATTCGGCCCGCAGCGAGGTCAGCGCCCGCCGCACCAAGTGGGTCGACAAATCGGTCACCAAGCCAACCGTGTGCGGCAGGCCCACACAATCGGCGAACGCGGAACCTCCCTTGTAGTCGACGAACAAGAACGTCACCCGATATGGGCTGTGCGCCGCTGCCATGCCGAGGATCCAGGACTGCAAGAACTCCGATTTCCCGGCGCCTGTGGTCCCTCCGACCAGCGCGTGCGGACCTTGGGTGCGCAGGTCGAGGGTGAACGGGCCCTGGGCCGCTTGGCCGATGAGCGCTTTGAGATTCGCGGCGCTCTTGCTCTTGGGCCCTCCGGGGAGCGAGCCCGCTTCCTGCCAGCGTTCCAAGGTCGCCATCGGCTCGTCGGCCAAAGACGGACCGGTCAACGCGAGATACGAAACCGAGCGCGGAATGTCCGATTGGTCGATCACGGGCGCGCCGGCGTCCACTATTGGGCACAAATGCAGCGCCATCTGTTCGGCGAGGCCGGCGGTCAAACCTTCCACTTGAGTGACGATGTCCGCCCGATCCTCTTTGACGAACCCGGCGGTGACCGTCGCGTCCGCGGCGCACTCCAAATAGCAGTGGCAGGCCGCCGGGAGACAGCTCCGCTGTTCCGCCAACCAAAACAGATGGACGCCGACGTCCGGCCCGTGTTCAGCCAAACTCACCAGCCGGCCCCTTTCGATTGGCGCGTCGTCCTCGACGATCAGCACCAGCGCCGGCGCCTGAATCGTGTTGTCACGGCTGGCGGCGCGGCGGGCCGCCACCAGCCCTTCGACCGCGGTCACCAATGCCGAAACGGCGGCTGGGTCGGCCGCGAGGTGGGCGCCCGGGATGGGTGAGTGGGTCGAACCGACATGCGGCAGCCACATCAACCAGTTCCACCGCGGGGCGGATTCCATCGAGGCGATTGCGGCGATGATCACCTCAGCGGGCGAATGCAGGCACACCAACTGCACTATCAGGCCGGCCGCCACCGAGTCGACCCAACTCCGGTCCCCCGCCACACCGAGGTTGCCGCACTCGCGCAGCCTCATCACGATTGGCACGTCGGAGACGTGCTTCGCCCGCTCTTGGAGATCGGCCAACGCCTTCCATGTGTCTCTGACCGCCTCACCCCGCGGGGGGATCTCAATGGCGTGGCGGGATAGCGTGCTGCCGAGGCCAAGATTCAAGGCCAAGAAGTCTTCCGTCTCGGGGCGCCTGTGCCACAGATCGGTCTCGAAGTAGTAGGCGGCTTGTTGCAGGAACGCCAGGGATGGAGTCTCTCGCTGCCGGCCCAAGCGCTCCTCCTGCAGGGCGGCGGCGATGTCCGCCTCGAGCTTGTCCAATTCTTCGTCGAAGAGGGCTTGGTCCTGTTTCGCGGTCTTTCCGTCGGTGAATTTCCGGTCGAGCCAGGTGCCGATCGCAATCAGGGGGCTGAGGCAGATGAACACCACGGACAGCGGGTTCCGCGTCATCAAGAACATCACGAGACCCATGAGGAGCGGCGCGGCCATCGCCACGATGGGGAATCGTCCCGGTTTGCGCGGCGCGGGCGGTTTCGGGGCCGCGAACTCACGGCCTTGGTACTTCGGGCGGACCAATGGTGACCGGTTGAACGCGAGCGCGGGCCGCGGCCCATAGAATTGTCCGGTGACGTCGACGGAGATCGTCGTCTCGCCCATGATGGCGCTGTCGTCGCTCCCCAATATCGCATGCTGCACAAACGCGCCGCGGACGATAATCCCATTGGCAGAGCCGATGTCGGCGATCTCGGCTTGGTCGCCGATCACAAGGCGCGCGTGCTGCCGCGACACCAGCGGGTCGCTCAGCACCACGTCGCACACATCCGATCGACCGATCAGATTCGGGCCGAACCGCAGGGGGGCCACCATGCCGCTGTCGGGTCCGGTGATCACGCGTAGCTGCCCGGCAGCATCCGATGCGGTCCCCAACCCGCCGGTGAGGCCGACCGGCGCGGATCTGACGCGCTGACCCGAATAGAGTGACGTCTCAGCCAGCGTCGAGCGGGGCGGCAGAGTCATGATCGGTCGTTCTGTCTCGTCCACTATCTGGATGGTCCAGATCTCGTCTTCGGCAACTGGCGTCTGGGTGACGCCCGCGCGCAACGCGGCCGCCACATGAGCCACGGTTGCGGTGCCGTCGGCAGTCACCACCACGGGCGTGATGTATCCGCCATAGGCCAGGTTGAGCTTGATCTTCATGGGCTGGGGCTCTCCTCATCGGGGGATTTCGGTGGCCTTGCAGACTCCCAGACTAGCCATGGAGCAGCGCGGGCGCGTGCGCTGAGGAAACCACGGGCGCACCGGTCAGGTGAGATCCGCCGGAGTGGCGTGGCGTGGACCGGGCGTGAGGCCCGCGCGTGGATCAAGATTCTCGCCTAAATCTTGTTGCGCTGGCTCTGGCCGCCTGGTAGTTTCTGTCCCAGTCAGCTCGCCCCGAGAGCTGACTTTGACCGTATTCCTGTGGGGGAAGGTTGGTGTGAACTATGGCAAATCTGTCCGTGTCTTATGAGGAGATGAAGTCCGCGGCTGACCGGCTGGTCGCCGGCGAGGAGGACATCAAAGCGAAACTGAACGAGCTGCGTTCGTTCATAAACGGGCTGGTGCATGGCGGGTTCGTGACTGATTCCGCGTCGAAGACGTTCGACGAGACGTACCAGAGGTTCACGACTTCGACTACTGAGGTGGTCGCGTCGTTGACGACTCTGGGGACCTATCTGCGTCAAGCGGCGGACACGCTCCAGCAGACCGATCAGCAGTTGGCCGCAGGCCTGGGCTGAGCCCCACTTGGTGGGGGTGTTGGCGTGAGCGACACTCTGAAGGTCGACACCGAGGTGCTGCGGGTGGCCGGTTCCAACCTGCGGTTGGTGGCGAAGGCGTTCAACAACGCGGAGGCGGACAGCGCCCAAGCTGGGGCGGCGTGCGGGCACGAGGATCTCCGCAAAGCGTTGGCTTCTTTCGCGTCGAACTGGGACGACCGGCGCGCACGGATCATGGAGTCGTTGGCTGCTGTGGCTGAGGCTTGCGTCGGGATCGGGGAAGGGTTTGAGCAGTTGGACACCGAGTTGGCGGCGGCGTTGACAAGTGACTAGGCGTCTGGGGACACACGGGCCCGGCGGGCTGGGACCACAGGGGTGCGTGCTTCTTGGCCGGCGTGCGGTTGTCGGTTCGGTGTGGCGCGGGGCGGATGGGGCTTTCGGTCGTGGTGGTTCTCCGGGTTTGTCGGGGGGTGTGTGGTGACCCGTCCAATGGATTGGTGGGTGTTGGATGACCCGAGGATCGGATGTGTGGACCCGTTGCCGGGCGCCCCGACCGCTTTGGAGGAAGCGGCCGACGGGTTCGACACCACCGAGAACACGATCGACACCGCGATTGAGAAGGCGGGCAAGATCGTGGACCAGGGTGGTCTTGAGGATGGTTCTGAGGCGGTGGTGGCGGTGCGGGAGTCGTTGGCTGAGGTTGTGGCGGCGTTGGAGAAGGCGCAGGCCCGTTACAAGGCGGTGGGTCCGGCGTTGCGCGCTTATGCGGCGGTGTTGCGGCGGTCGCAGTCGGATGCGGACGTGGCTTTGGAGGACGCGCGGACGGCTTGGCGCATGGCGGACGAGTTGGCGGCTGAGATCGCGGATCGGGTGCGGTGGCGGTCGTGGTTGGATCGGGACGATCCGGACTATGCCGCTCTGTATGAGAAGTACACGGCGCAGATCCGGGATCGTGAGCAGCGGCGCGATGAGTGTTTGGGGTGTGTGGTGGGATGCGCTGAGCGGGTGTGGGACGCGTGTGTGGTGGCGCGGTCGGCTGGGGATGAGGCGGCTGCGGTGGTCAGGGGTGTGATCGGGTCGGATGGGTTGAAGGACACTTGGTGGGAGAATTGGGGTTCGGGTTTCGCGGGTTGGTTGTCGGATGTGTGTGGCGCGATCTCTGCGGTCGCTGGCGTGTTGGCGTTGATCACGTTTTGGTGTCCGGCTTTGAGCGCGGTTTTCGGGGTGGTCGCGACGGTGTCTGGCGCGGTGGCTCTTCTCGCGGACTTCTTGTTGGCGGCGCATGGGGAGAGCTCGTGGGGGGACGTGGTGGTTGGGGTGTTGGGTGTGTTCGGTGGTGGGGTGTTGCGCTTGGCGGGTAGGAGTATGGGCCGGTCGGTGGACGTGTTCAAGAACTTGACACGTCGCACGGTGAAGCAGCAAACGCAACGTCAGAACGCAGGGAGGGCATTGGGGAAGGCGCAGCGACCTGGCTGGAAGACGGTGTTGACGGAGCTGAATCCGTTGGGCGGGAGTTTTACGACGATCCGGACGGGTTGGAATTTGAGCCGAGGTCGGGATCTGCTGTCCTTGAAGGCTGTGATCAGCCAGACTCCGAGGGGTGGGAAGACGAGCACGGTGTTGCATCAGTTGGTGACGAGTGAGAAGCTGAATTGGGGGGACGCTGCGAGCATGGTGGGATTGGACTTGTCGGGCCTGTTCCGTGGGGTGTTCGTGGCGCCTTTGAAATCGGCGCCGTTGTGGGTGGCCAGGGGTTGTGATGGCGCGAAGCTTTATAAGGTGACGCACGCGTTGTTCTTGGGTGCGGCTGGGATTCCTCTGTTCAACGCGGGCCATGACGTGTCTGATGTTGTCGGGTTGGTCCAGGGGGCGCTAGAGGAGCCGGCGCCGGCGCGGACCCCTGTGGAGGTGTTGAGTCTGTGATGGGGTGTGGTTGATGGTTCCCGCCCCGAACTGGCCGGACTATCCGGATTCGCCGCCTTCGACCTTGTCGTGGACGGTGACGGTCGTGTTGCTCGTGGTCGGGTTCGGGAGTTTCTTTTTAGCGTATTTCGGTCCTGGGTATGCGTTGTTTGGGCGTGTCTGGTCGCAGTTGACGGGACGGGGCGGCGAGTCGCGTGACGGCGCCGGCTCGATCCGCCTGGGGTTGACGCGCGCTTGCGCAATGTTCGCGGCCTGTGGGTTGCTGGTGGCCGCCCGGGACACGCTGAACCGTCGACCCCAGTACGGCAGCGTCGAGGCGTGCCGAGAAACCTGTGATGAGATGGAGACCCAGGTCTGTGACTTGCTGCCAAGCCCACCCGGACCGGAGATCGCCCCCAACGGCTACCGCACAGTCGCCGGCTACGGCGGCAGCTCGTATTCGATTGATCCGCTATTTCTGGATAAGAGTGTGGCGGAGAGCGTGATCTTGAGGGAGTATGGGATGGCAGGGTCAGATTGCCCTGTGGACCTGCCGCAGTGGCTCAAGAGCTGAACAGGAGGTATGGCGAATGGCGGGTGTGATCGAGTCCGTGCAATGGGGTACGCCTGACGGCTGGTTCTCTTGGCCGGTCGGAGAGACCGACGCCGCCAAACAAGAGGTTCGGGCGAGATTGTCCAGGAAGGATCGCGGCTGGTCGAACGTGGCCGCCTCGATCGACGCGATGAACGCCAAAGCGGTCGAGGCCGGCGCGTCAGCGGTCGGTGTGTGGGCGCCACCAGAGATGGGCGGCTTCGTGGTGGGCATGTTCATGCTCTCGGTGTGGTCGGCCGAGTTGTCGGGCCGGATGACGCGGGGAGCGTACCGCCGGGAATTGAAGCAGAACTCAAGCGAAACGGCGCCCGAGGTCCTCTCGCAACACATCGAGGAAACGGAGCTGTCGGGGACGCCCGCCATTGTCGCGTTTCAGAGCTGCGTCGACGCGGCAGATGACGTTTACCTCCGCACGGAGGTCGCATTGTTCCCAGCTTGGAGCCACGACCATGTGCGTCTCGAAGTGATTTGCGCCGACACGACGCGGGGCGACAGCTTCGACGAGGCCGTGGCCGCCCTCGCCGCGTCTCTGGTCCTGAATCCTTGAAAAGACGCCACATGGTCAAACAGGTTTCGTCCTCCAGGCAGGTCCCTCAAGACACGTTCCAATTCGTTCTCCCCACAGGTTGGGACCCGATTACCTTGAGCGACAAGGCTGGTTTGCGCGCCCAGGTCCACAGGTTCGTGGAACACCACATCGGCGGAGACCCCAACCTGGCCGGCCTACGCCGCGAGCTGACCAGCCTACTCCAGCGGCAAGCTGAAGAGGCGACAGCCGTGGGCGGCATTGTCATGGCATTAGGCAGGCTCGGTTCGGATAACATCCCACTGCCTGTGTCGATGGTTTGCTTCGATTATTCCCGTGTGGTGCGGATACGGGAAGAAGACGACCCGGCGACGGTTTTGGCCGCCGCCACCCAACCCGCTTTGCGACTCGCGGATCTCCAAGCGCCGAGTGGAACCGCGGACATCCGCCCAGCAGAAGGTTGGGTGCGAGTCGAGGACCATCCCCACGTCACTTTCCGGAAAGCCGAGATTTCTTCAGGTGAAGCGGCGGCCGATGCCGTCGGGGAGCGTATCGGCCAATTGCAGGCCACCTATCTACAACACGTTCCCGACTTCGGCGTGGTCCGGACCGTGTTCTCCACTCCCGTGATGGTCGCCCAAGACATGTGGCTCGAAGTCTTTGACGCCGTCACCAGCCTCTTCACCGCGAAGCGGCGGACCTCCAAACCGGAAGCGAGGTGAGCCAAGAGATGCGGCGATTCGGGTTCGCAGGGCTAGGCGGCGGGCTGGTAGGCCTCGCGTTCTTGCTGCGCTACGTGCGCCGAGGCGAATGGAAGGGATGGGTCTGGCTGTTGGCGGTCGGCATCGTGCTGCTAATCGTGTCCGCTTGGTACATCAACCTGAGACGTAAACGCGGCGCGTGCCTGGCCCACGTCCGCGCGCACGGGGATTACCAACTGGTGATGGGAGTGGCGCTCCTCGGTTCGGAACCGCCCATCCGAGCGATTCAAATGTTGGTGGAACGGACCCCGGAAGCGGTCATGGCCGTCGGCCCGAAGGGGATCGACATTTGGAGCATCGACCACAAAGTCTCCCTGCCGTCCGCGGTGATGCGTTGGCGAGAAATCGTCGACATCCAGCTGGCTGCGGCGCACTACGCCGGGGTTGGACGGATCGCTGCCGTCGTCGACACGCTGAGCGGACAGTTCGCGTTCTTCGTGACCGCCGGCGCGGGGATCATGCCCGCCAGCGCTAGCGCCACGACCGAACGTCTCCGCGAACTCGACGAATTGCGGCGTCAGTTCAACCCGTGACGCCACCGGCGAGGCGGCCCGAGCGACCCCGACGGGGCCCGGGCCGCCCGCGACCCGACCCGACCGTCAGCGCAGCGCCGACCGACGCCAGCGCCGGGCCGATGCCGCCCCCGCGCCCACCAGGATGAAGCCCAGCGCGAGGCCAAGCAACGAAGTCCCGCCGAAGCCTGTCACCGGCAGCGGAGCGGTCGTCGGCTCAGCCGTGGGCGGCGGAGTCGAGGTGATCGGCCCAGGCTCAGCCGTCGGCGGCGGCTCGGGCGCCTGCGGCTCGGGCGGCAAATCGTAGCTGTTGACCAACGTCGCGCTGACCGTCTCGCCCGGCTCGACCAGGGTGACTGGAGCGGGCAGTTGACGTTCGGCCTCACCGAATTCGCCGACCTCGCCCACCTCGTCTAGCTGACATGTGGCGCCCAGTGGCAGGCCGTCCACCTGGGCCGTCAGGTCGCCGGCCGTGGTCAACGCCAACTCCGCGGCAGCCTCCCCACCGAACTCCAAGTCGACGAAGTGCAGAGCGCCGGTGTTGTCCAGCCATGGCGCGGAGCACGCCAGCGTCGCGGCGAACTCCTCAGGCGCGAGATCAGCCCCAGGCCCGTCAATGACTTTGACGGCTTCAACGGATCCAGTCGCGAGACGAACCCCCGCCTTCGGCGGCGACACCCTGAACGGCGTCCCAATGTGCGCGTTGTCCTCATAGACCGCGCCGAACTGGCTCCACGCGAAGTGATCGGTGGCGTCAGCGAGATCCGTCGGCACACCGCCGTTGGACACGCCATCGGGATCGGCCACATCCGGCACGTTGACAGTCTCGAACGTGATGTTGACGGTCCCTGCGGTCGGCAAAGCCTCGGCGAACTCGAGTGTGACGCGCAGGGCGGTCACGACACTCCAATCCGTCTCGGGCCCAGCCTCAGCCCAGGTGGCGTCCGTCGCGCAAGGCACAGCCGCGCCGCCCACCAGTTCAGCCCACGCGTCACGGCACGCTAGCGGATCGGTCGAGACCTCGATCAGAACAGCCGCCTCGACCGGATCGCCGGCAGCGTCCGCGGCCACCACCCCGACCGAATCGACCACCACATTCGGCCGGTAGGTCGACCCGCGCGACGCCCCTTCGATCAGCATCACATCTCCCGCGGTCGGCAGCGGCTCAAAGAACACCGCTTTGACCACCGGGTTGGCCCCCGTGTTGACCGCGTGCAGCACCCAGCTGTCGACAGTTCCCAACGCCGAATCGGCCACGCACGGGTAGGCGTAATAGTCGGGTTCGGTGGCCCCAGGACCAAGCACAGTGGGAACGCATGGTTCGGTCAGCTCCGGATCCTCGTACGATGCCGTGCCCAGCGACCCCTTGACGCCTCCCGCCACGCGGAAGGACGTGCCAGGCGCGGTCACCAAATAGTCCGTCGTCGAGGCCACATTCGGCGCGGCGGACGCGTTCCACGCGACCGGCGCCGCGCCGAGGGCCACCACCGAGTTCAACGTTTCCGCGGTGGTGACGACCACCTGGTTGGTGACGTTCTCACCGGGCGCGTAGGCGCCCACCTCGATCCACGCGTAAAGCGTGATCGTGAACTTCTCCCCGGGCGAAAGCCGGTTGGCGTGGTCCTCGGTTGGCCAGCTGAAAGTCGCAGTCGCCGGGTCGAACTCCGGCGTCGTGGAAAGCGTCTCCAACGGCGCCGCGGAGCTGAAGATGTACGGCTCGCCAAGGGACAGCCCCGAAGGCACTGTGGTCAGGTGCACGCCCGACGGCAGAACATCGACCAGCGACTCGAGTGTCAGATACCCGGTGCCGCGGTTCTCCACCATCAACGTGAATGGCGCCACCTGCGCTGTGGCGACGCTGTCGCCCGGGAACACACTGTGCGCGCCGCCGTTGGCGACCTTGCCGAGGCCGAGCACGCGAGTGCCGGGTCCCCAAGTGACGCTGGCGCTGCGTTCCACGGAGGCACTCGCGCCCGCCAGTTTGTCGTTGGAGACGCGCGCGACCGAAGTGACGGTGGCCGTGTGGCTAGTTGCGAAGTCGACCGCCTCACCGTGGATGGTCTCGTCGCGTAACTGTGCCGTGAACGTGGCTGACACCTGCCACGCCGGCCCGAACGCGTCCCCTTCGGTCTCGGCGAAGTAGACGTGCAGGCCGCGAACCTTCGCGAGGTTCTCTCCTTCAACTGGCAGATAGGCGTCGGCCGCCGGTGTCATAAGTGAGCAGATCCAGCTTTCCGGCTGGTCAGCCACGAACCGCCCGTAGGCGCAAATCCCGACCTCGTCGGGGCCCGATGTGATGGTCACCGAGCTGAGTCCCGTCAACTCGACGTTGTTCCAAAAATCCTGGTTGCCGGCCGTGTCGGGATCCTGCTTGATCTCAACGAACGTCGCGGGAAGGTTCGCGTTGCTCGATGCCGCGCCAAGAGTCAGCGTCAACGTGCTGTCACGCGCGGGCTCGGTCAGCGCAGCTCCCCCGGTGTGGGTCAAAGACTCAGTGTGGTTGAGGCCGACGCGGCCGCCGGAAAGGTAGATCGCGGTGGTCCGGCTCTGAGTGCCTTGACCCAGGTCATTGGCTGCGGAGAATTGGATTTGGTCATACGACTGAGCGAACACCGTATTGTTCACAGCGACGGCGTCCAAGTTTGATTGTTCGGTGTTTCGCAAACCACTGACCCGCTTGGTGACCCGCGCCTGCACACCGATCGTGACATATAGATAGTTGTTGGATGTGAGCCTCGCGGCGCCGTCCATGTCGGGGTCAGCGCTGACGAACGTCACAGAGACGCCAATCACGTCTGCCAACTGTTCCGCGGTCAGGTCGTTGGCCTCTGTCGCGGTGTACCGCTGGCTGACCAGTTGGGGCGCCCCCCCGCCCGTCTGGTAGCGCAACAGCCAAACCACCGACGTGTCGAGATCCACCTCTGCCGCATAGGCTGCGGTCGGGGCGATGGTCAACTTGGTGACGTTGAACCGCTCGAAGAACGAGCCGCCGACCGCTGGAACTTCCCCGACCGCCGCCGCTCCGGGGGTCAACACCGCACCCAAATGGGCCAGGTCGACATCGGCGAACGGGTTGGTCAACTCCTCGCCCGGGGCGACACTCGAGCGGTTGACCGCCAGGCTGTCTGGCGGCTGGTTCCAAACGTCCACCAACTCTGGCTCGGTGACCCGGATCGCGTTGGCTTTGACGCCACCGGCCGCCACGTTACGCGTGCGCAGAGTAAGAGTCGTGGTCGGATATTCGGACTGGCTGGGCGGGTCCGCCTGGCCTGGCAAAACCAAGGTGTTCGAGCCGGAGTTCCCCGGTGAAGCCACCGTCTTGGTCAACTCCACCTGCGGCACGGTCTCAACCAACTGGATCCGGTCCGCGGCAGTGTCCAACGGAACATAACCACCATCCCCGTCATCCACCGCGATCGCCACGTCGTTGACTATCCAACTCTTGACCAACTCGGGCGGATCGCCTTCGGCATAGTTGTAAGTCCGGTCGGCGATCACCCATTCGCCGGTGGAACGCGTCTTGGCGCGCAAATTAAAGGTCAAGGTGAACGCGCGGACCGGACCGTCCTGGTCGATGCAGTTCGCGGTCACGCCACTGCCCGGAGCCGGCGCGTATGGATCCGAACTAGCGGCGCGTGCCGCGTCATCAGCTTCCACGATGATCCGCACGCCCTTGGCCGACGCTCTCTCAGCCTCCGACAACGTGTACCCCTTGAAACCGTGCTGGGCGGTCATCCACGTCCCAGCCGGCGGCGCGATCGGCTGCCAAGCCGACCCGTCCCACAGCTCGATCGCCGTGATCACGTCGTATTGGATCGCCCAGTTATTGGTGTAAGCGGAAGGGTTGGTCCCAGGGGTGATCGCCGCGATGGCCGCCAAATCGAAAGTGTCGAAGGCTGTCGTCGCCTGAGCCGCGCTTGGTGTCGCCGGGTCTTGGATGACGACGGAATCGTTCCCCTCGTTGATATCCCAGGTCAACCGCGTCTGCGGGCTGACTGACCGTTGAGCGGCGACCGTTGACGTGGACCAGCTCTTGCCGATGGCGGCGGTTGGGATGTGCGGGTAGCCGATCTCCACGCCACACTCCGGACAAGGCTCCCCGTCGGACGGCTCGTAGATCCAAGCCTTCCCGCGCCCGAGGCCCAGCGGGCCGCCCTCGGCCACTTCCTCGCTGTCCAACAGTGGTGTCGCTTGAGCGGTCGCCTCGTTGGTGAACGGCGTCCCCGGCGAGTCACCGGTCGAATCGCCAGTGTCGCGGCGACTCGCGCGGGCCACAGTCGCGAAATACGGGTTGACCTCTTGCACCTGTTGGAAACCCGCCGGGTTCGCGAACGTGAAACGGATGCCGACGAAGTGGCTGGGCGAAGCCCCGCCGAAATTGGCGGCGACCAAGCTGGTGAGTTCCGTTTGACTGATCGCGAAGCTCAGGGCCGTCGTGCCAGCCGAGTTGTCGGCGCTGGCCAATGTGCCCCACGAGGCGCCGTCCCACAGTTCGATCAGCAACGTGGCGCCCGCGGGGACATCCATCGCCGGGATCGAATGCAGGTCGAAGGCGTCCCAGAAGTCACGGGTCTCATTCGTGGCGGACGCGGGCAGCACGTCCGTGATCACGATCAGGTTGGCGCGGGTCGGGCCGTTGCGGACACCAGCGGTGGCGTGCAGCGACGTGACCGCCTTCTGGCCCGGCGCGAGCGTCGACCACTGCGGCGAGATGGTCTTGGCCAGCACCGTCGAGATGGCCGGGTCATAAACCGGAATGGGCCCCGTAGCAGACGCGGTCCGTTTCTCGGCGCCGACCACCACCTCGGCCGTCGCCGCGTTGGTCGCGGTCTTGGCGATCTCAAGCTCATTGCTGGACAACTGGAATTGGAGCGTCACCTGCGCGTTCGGTTCGATCGCCCCGCCCGCGGGCGCGGTGTAGACCACTTTGAAACCCGTGACCGTCTTGCCTGCGGTTGGCAGGGGCGGCGCGGCGCCGCGCGCCACGCTGGCCGTGGAATCGGTGTGGTCCTCGTAATAGAAAGTGACCAGGGCGGCGTCGGCCCCAGCTGGGAAGGGCAGTTCGGCCTGTTCCCAACCAACCCAGCCGAACGGCCCAGTCGCGCCCGCCGTCAAATCGTCCGCCACCGTGAGCGACGAGACGACAGGTGTCGGCGTGATGTTCTGCGCGGTGATCGTGGCAGACAGGTGATTGCCTTGAGCCACCCAATTCTGGCTGTGGGACCGCATCGTCTTGGCCACCGAGACGGCGGGATCGTTGGTGACCGCGGAATAGGCGGCGGCCGCGTCACGCGCGGCGGAGAGTTGGCCGTCCTTCACGACGAAAGCCCGAGCAGTGTTTGAGACCTGGACAGCGGTGTTCGGGTCGGTGTAGGAGGCGCCCCCCACTCGTCCGGTCTCCCGCTGGACCACCTCGATGCCGACGGCGCCAGCCGCGCCCGCGACCGCGAGTTCGCCCGCGTAAGTGAAACGGAATCCCCCGACGCTCGATGCCGTCACCCCAGCCGGCAACACGAAGTCCGTCGCCGGGATCCCCTCCACCCAAACCCCAGGACCGGTTCCGTCGATCACGAAAACATCCGTTTGGACCGTTGTGGCGCCGGCCGGGAGTGTGGCGTCCGCGGCGAACCCAGTGAAGTCGACCAACTCAAACGGGCCGTTGGCGACCGTCGGATCAGCTGGCTCCAACACTGTGAGGGAGTCGACCACGGCGTTAGAGCCGTTCGCCGCGGTGAGCGTGATCGTGGACGAGTCCCCCGCGGCCGCGCGGTTCGGCGACCAGCTCTTCGTCACCTGGGCGGCGAGGGTTGGGGCCACAGTCACGGTCAACGTGGCGGCGCCCGCAGCGTCCGCGGCGTTGCTCGCCTGGCCGAGCGGCGCGAACACGATCGGCTGACCCACGATGGGACTGGTCGGGGTCAACCCTGTGGGGGCGCGGAGCAGCAGGCGGATAGTCGCCCAAGAACCGGCCTTCAAACCCACAGCGTCTCCCGCCAGCGGGTCCTCGATGTTGACACGCAGCACGGTCGAGGCGCCAAGAGCCGCGGGCATGCCCGGAAGCGGCTCACCGGCTTCAGCCCAGACCACTGTGTAAGGCGCGCCCGCGGTCTGGACACCGAACGAATCGATGGTGAAGCCCGCGAGTTCTGCGGGCAGCACATCCGTCAGGGTGGCGTTCACGCAATCCGCCTCGGAACAGCCGATCACAACCTCGTATTCGACTATCTGGCTGGCCGGCTGAGTGCTGGCCGGGGCGCCGCCAACACTCGCGCTCACAGTCAAGAAGTGAGGTTCGGCGGAGGCGGGCGGCGTGTCCACCTGAGCCAAAGTGAGCGGGACCGCGACTATGGCGGTGAGGGCGAGCGGTAGCAAGCGGCGGCGCTTAAGCAATGAAGGCTCCGTTCCGAGTCGGGGGCTGTCGGATTCGACACTCAACTTTGACGGTAGCGTGGCGCCGGGCCTTTGCCCCAGCCCTTCGCGGCATCAAAGCGTGGAAATACTCTATTAGCTCTTGCGCGAAGCCGTGTTCGCGTGTCGCTCATACGGCGGGACGCAGCAGGCGGCGCAGCAAGGCGGCGCGCGGCGCCCACGCCCAATCCGCCGCCATCCACGCGCGGCCCGCCTCGCCCATCGCTCGCGCCCGCACCGGGTCGCTCAGCAACTCGACCAGCCGCCCCGCCAGACCCGGAACGTCCGATGAGCCCACCGCGTAGCCCGTCACACCTGAGCGGACAGTCTCTGGCGCGCCGCCTGAGCTGCCCACCACCACAGGGAGCCCAGCGGCCTGAGCCTCCAGGCTGACCATCCCCAACCCCTCGACCTGGAGACCCATGGTCCTGTCCCTGGTCGGGAACGCGAACACGTCCGCGGCAGCGTAGAACGGGGCGAGCGCGGCGTGCGGAACAGGACCGGCGAAGCGCACGGCATCGTCCACCCCGGAACGCGCGGCCAAACGAGCGAGCCGTTCACGCTCTGGCCCGGCGCCCACGATCAACGAGACGGCGTCCGGTACGGCGGCCAACACCAGCGGCAACGCTTTGATCAGCGTGTCTTGTCCCTTGTGCGGCACCAGCCGCGACACGTTCAGGATCACCGGCCGGCCCGCCAAACCGAACTGCGCGCGGACGGGCGCCGGATCCGCGGGCGGCCAGAACTGGCTGGGCTCCACGCCGGGGCTGAGCCGGGTCATCCGCGCGCGCGCCGCGGGACTGAGCGCGCGCCCGATCACCTCGCCGCAGTAGTCGGATATATAAGTCATGCAATCCAGACCCTCGCCGATGCCGTGCAAAGCGCGTCGAGTGGGGAGCGCCTTGGTCCAAAAACACTCGTGGGAATGAGAGGACCCGACCAGGCGGCGCACCCCGGGGATGTGGCGCAAGCGAGCGGCCATCAGGCCCAGCGATGCCGCCGCGCCGAAGTAGACGCTGTCACAGCCGAACCGTTCGATCAACGTCGCGGCGCCGCGCGTGATGTGCGGCGTGGGCAGCAACGTGCCCGTGCGGGCGCGAATCACGGGGAAAGGCAAGGTGGCGTCGAACTCAGCGGCGCCAGGACTACTCGATGTGAAGACGACCACCTCTTCCGGCGGCAGCCGGCTCACCAACTGGTACACGAAATTCTCGATGCCGCCTTGCTTCGGCGGGAAATCGTTCGTCACAACCAGTGTTCGGGCCATGGGCCTCAGGCGTCCGCTCGCCGAGCCTCGACCACGGTCTCGGCGATTTGGACCGCGTTCAGGGCCGCCCCCTTGCGGAGGTTGTCCCCGACCACGAACAACGCCAAGCCACGGCCGTCCCGGACGGATTGGTCCGCGCGGATCCGGCCCACGAAGACCGGGTCGCGGCCGGTGGCCTCCAAGGGCGTCGGCACGTCCGTCACGACCACGCCGGGAGCCGACCCGAGGATGCGGACCGCCTCAGCGGGCGCGATCGGGCGCGCGAACTCCGCGTTGAGCGTCAAAGAGTGGCCCGTGAACACCGGCACCCGCACACAAGTGCCACTGACCAACAGGTCCGGGATGCCGAGGATCTTGCGGGACTCGTCGCGCAGCTTGCGTTCCTCTGAGGTCTCCCCAGACCCGTCGCCCACATCCGATCCGGCCCAGGCGAGCACGTTGAACGCGATCGGAGCGCTGTAGACGGTCGGCGCGGGGAAGTCGACCGCTCGGCCGTCCAACCGGAGTCCGGCCAGATCACCGGCGGCGGCGACGCGGGATTGGACATCCAGCTCTTGGACACCCGCAGGGCCCGTCCCCGAGACCGCCTGATAGGAGGACACCACCAGACGGCGCAGCCCTGCGGCGCGGTGCAGCGGCGCCAACACGGGCATCGCCGCCATCGTGGTGCAGTTCGGGTTCCCGACGATCCCCTTCGGCGCGTCTAGCGCCAAAGCGCCGTTCACCTCGGCCACCACCAGGGGCACCGCCGGATCGCCGCGCCAAGCCGCTGAATTGTCGATCACCAAAGCGCCCGCGGCCGCGAAACGCGGCGCGTGTTCCCGGGACGCCGCGGCCCCGACGGAGAACAAGGCGATCTCGATGCCGGACAGGTCGGCATCGTCCAAGTTCTCAACTTCCACCGCGCGGCCCGCGAACTCCAACACCTTCCCCGCTGACCTGGCGGAAGCGAAGAAACGAACCGAGGCGACGGGGAAACGCCGCTCCGCCAAGAGCGTGCGCATCACGCCGCCCACTTGCCCAGTCGCGCCGACAACCGCCAAGCCGACACCCGTGTCGCTGATCCTCACCGGCCGGTCCCTCCGTAGACGACAGCCTCGCCTTCGGCAGAGTCGAGGCCGAACGCGGTGTGCGCGGCGCGGACCGCGCGTTCCAAGTCCTCCCGCTCGGTCACAACGGAAAGGCGGATCTCAGAGGTTGAGATCATCTCGATGTTCACGCCAGCGTCGCTGAGCGCCGCGAACAGGCCCGCGCTGACGCCCGGGTGGGACCGCATGCCCGCGCCTATCAGCGAAAGCTTCCCGATCCGGTCGGAATACTCCAAGCTGAGGTAACCCAACTCGTCGCGGGCGGACTCGATGGCGTGGCGCACGCGGGGGGCGTCGTCGGTCGGCAGCGTGAACGAGATGTCCGTTCGGCCGGTGATCTCCGTGGAGACGTTCTGCACGATCATGTCGATGTTCGCGTCGGTCTGCGCCACGATCTTGAACACCGCAGCCGCTTTCCCGGGCACGTCGGGGACGCCGATCAGGGTGATCTTGCCTTGGCTGGAATCGTGGGCGACGCCCGCGATGAGCGGCTGCTCCATGGGTTCCTCCTCGCTGGTTGATGTGCGGAATTCGCCGGGGCCGATTGGGAAGACGGCGCCGCCTTGGGCGATCAACGTGCCCAGACGGTCGGAGAAACTTGACCTGACGTGCAGCGACACGTTGTAGCGCCGGGCGTATTCGACGGCGCGGAGGTGCAGCACCTTCGCGCCGGAGGCCGCCATCTCGAGCATCTCCTCGTGCGAGATCTGTGCGATCCGGTGGGCCAGCGGCACCACACGCGGATCGGCGGTGAACACGCCGTCCACGTCCGTGTAGATCTCGCAGACGTCGGCGCCCAGCGCGGCGGCCAGCGCCACAGCGGTCGTGTCGGAGCCGCCGCGGCCCAGCGTGGTGATGTCCTTGGTTGTTTGGGAGACGCCTTGGAACCCCGCGACGATTGCGACCGCGCCAGCGTCCAGCGCATCCCGGATTCTCCCTGGGGTCACGTCGATGATCCTGGCGCGGCCGTGGCTGGCGTCGGTGATCATGCCCGCCTGGGAGCCGGTGAAGGACCTGGCCTCGTGGCCCGAGTCGGTGATCGCCATGGCCAGCAAGGCCATCGAGATGCGTTCGCCCGCGGTCAGGAGCATGTCGAGTTCCCTGCCGGGTGGGCTGGGCGAGACCTGGGCGGCTAGGTCGATCAGTTCGTCCGTGGTGTCGCCCATCGCGGACACCACGACCACCACCTCTTGACCAGCGTCGCGGTAAGCCACGATGCGGCGGGCCACTCGGCGGATCGCCGGCGCGTCCGCGACGGACGAACCGCCGTACTTCTGCACCACCAGGCTCAAGAGGCTTCCCTTCGCTGTGTGTGATTCTTGTTGGGACCGCTGCGGCGGCGGGGGCCGCTTGGCCGCCGGACGGCGCATGCCGGGCGGCCAGCCGCCGCGGCGATTCTACAGTCCGCAGCGCCGGCCGTCGGCGCGGCGGACCTGCGGCGTCCGGGGATCCCACCCCCCGGCGGGGGCGCGGAACTCTACACTTCTCGCTTCTGGGAGGAGAAGTGTAGGAATGGTCACGCCGGCCCGGATCGGCGTCACCGGGACCAGAACCGCCGCGGGGCCCTGACCTGCGGAAACACGTCTCGGGCGGGTTGACGGTCAACATGTGCGCCGCGGCGCGAGGCGCGGAACTCTACACTTCTCGTCTCTGGCGGGAGAAGTGTAGGAATGGTCAAACCCACCCAGACCGAGGCCCAGCCGCCCGGAACCGCCCCAGGCCTCTGACCTGCGGAGACACGTCCCAGCAGTGGTGTGGGTCGAACTGCCGACCGGGGTGGGAGGCGCGGAACTCTACACTTCTCGTCTCTGGCGGGAGAAGTGTAGGAATGGTCAAACCCACCCGGACCGAGGCCCAGCCGGGCCGGAACCGCCCCAGGCCTCTGACCTGCGGAGACACGTCCCGGGCAGGGTGACGGTCAGCATGTGCGCCGCGGCGCGAGGCGCGCATCTCTACACTTCTCGCTTCTGGCGGGAGAAGTGTAGGAATGGTCAAACCCACCCGGACCGGCGTCACCGGGACCAGAACCGCCCCAGGCCTCTGACCTGCGGAGACACGTCCCGGGCAGGGTGACGGTCAGCATGTGCGCCGCGGCGCGAGGCGCGGAACCCTACACTTCTCGTCTCTGGCGGGAGAAGTGTAGGAATGGTCAA
>JAITLE010000242.1 GCA_031278075.1 Bifidobacteriaceae bacterium
CCCGCACAGTTGGGCGCGTGGGACGCCATCCGCCGCGGGGAACACGCTCTGGTGATCGCGCCGACCGGGTCCGGCAAGACCTTGGCGGCGTTCCTCTCGGCCATCGACCGGCTGATGACCCAGCCGCGGCCCGCCGCGCCGGAGGCGCTTTGTCGGGTGGTCTACGTCTCGCCGCTCAAGGCCCTCGCGGCGGATGTGGAAAGGAACCTCCGCGCGCCGCTGGTCGGCATCTCCAACCAGCTGGCCGCCGCTGGGCGGCGCGTCCCTTCGGTCCGCGTCGGGGTGAGGACCGGGGACACCCCGGCGGCGGCGCGGCGTGGCTTCGGCAAGAAGCCTCCCGACATCTTGATCACCACGCCGGAGTCGCTCTACCTGGTGCTGACCTCGGCGGCGCGCGAGGGCCTGGGCGGCGTGGACACGGTGATCGTCGACGAGGTCCACGCCATGGCGGGGACCAAACGCGGCGCGCATCTGGCTCTGTCCCTGGAGCGGCTCGACGCTCTGCTGCCGCGACAGGCTCAGCGCGTGGCGCTGTCCGCCACGGTGCGGCCCGTCGGAGAAGTCGCGCGTTTCGTCGGCGGCGCGACGCGCGCCGGGCGCCGTGGCGTCCAGGTGGTTCAGCCGCCGTCGACGAAGCAAATCGAGGTCGAGGTGCAACTGCCCGTCGAAGACCTGCAGGACCTCGCCACGCCCCGGGCGGGCGGCGTCTTCGACGCAGGCTACGGCCAGCTAGGCGGCCTGACCGAGGCGAGCGCGGCGGGACTCGACCTGCCTGGTGATCCGGTCGGCATCGTGCGCGGGGGGTCGATCTGGCCGCACGTGCACGAAGCGGTGGTCGACCACATCCTGGCCCACGACACGACCTTGGTGTTCGCGAACTCGCGGCTCGCGGCGGAACGGCTGAGCGCGCGGATCAACGAGGAATACGCCGCGCGGCTGACGGGCGAGCGGCCCGATCCATCCGCCGTGCGGGTCGCGGACCAAACCCCTAAGACGCCGCCCGCGGCGGTGGCCGACACCTTCTTGACGATGGCTCATCACGGTTCCATGGCGCGCGAGCGGCGCACCGAGATCGAGAACCGGCTGAAAGCTGGGCGGCTGCCGGCGGTGGTCGCCACGTCTTCGCTGGAACTGGGCATCGACATGGGCGCGATCGACCTGGTGGTGCAGGTGGGGCCGCCACCATCCGCGGCGGCCGGCCTGCAACGGGTGGGACGGGCGGGACACAGCGTGGGCGCGGTCAGCCGCGGGGTGGTCTACCCGCTCTCCCGCCGCGACCTGGTCCCCGCCACAGTCACGGCGGCGCGGATGCGGGCCGGCCTGATCGAGGCGGTCCACGTGCCCGCGAACCCGTTGGATGTGTTGGCGCAGCAGATCGTCGCGATGGTCGCGATGGACACATGGACGGTGGGCGATCTGGCGGACCTGGTGCGCGGCGCGGCGCCCTTCGAGTCCCTCGGGGAGAGGTCTTTGGAGGCGGTTCTGGACATGCTCGCCGGGAGGTACCCGTCGGCGGACTTCGGGGAGCTCAAGCCGCGGCTGGTGTGGGACCGCGCCACGGGAGAGCTGACGGCCCGCCCGGGCGCCGCCTATGTGGCCCGTGTCTCCGGCGGGACAATTCCAGACCGCGGGCTATACGGCGTCTACCTCGCGGGTGAGACAGCCGACCCGAAGGGCGCCAAGCGCGTCGGCGACCTCGACGAGGAGATGGTCTACGAGTCCCGCGTCGGGGACATCTTCACGCTCGGCTCGTCGACTTGGCGGATCCAACAGATCACGCCCAACGCGGTCTATGTCACGCCCGCGCCGGGGTTGCCGGGCCGGTTTCCGTTCTGGCACGGCGAGGGACCGGGCCGCCCCGCAGAGTTGGGTCAGGCGATCGGGCAGTTCATCCGCGAGATCGCCGCCGCGCCAGGCGCCGCCGCCCGCCGCCGCCTGGCCGAAGACGGCGTGGGCGAGTGGGCTGCCGCCAACCTGTTGGACTACCTGGTCGATCAGCGCGCCGCGACGGGCGCCCTGCCCGACGACCGGACCATCGTGGTGGAGCGCTTCCCCGACGAGTTGGGCGACGCCCGCGTCATGATCCACTCGATGTGGGGCGCCCCTGTGAACGGCGCTTGGGCTGCGGTGTTGAGCGGGCGGCTGCAAGCGCTCCACGGGTTGGACGCCCAGGTCATGCAGGCCGACGACGGGATCATGTTGCGCCTGCCTGACACCTTCGAGGGCGGCGCGATCGATGTCCTGATCCCGCCCGAGGACGTGGCCGCCCAGGTCACGGCCGCGGTCACCGGCACAGGCCGGTTCGCCGCCCGGTTCCGCGAGGCCGCCGCCCGAGCCCTGGTTCTGCCGCGCCGCGCGCCGGGCCGGCGCCAGCCGTTGTGGCAGCAGCGACACAGAGCCCAACAGCTCTTGCAGGTGGCGTCACGCTTCAGTGACTTCCCACTGGTGCTGGAGGCGATCCGCGAGACCCTCCAGGAGGACTTCGACGTGCCCGCCCTGCAAGAGTTGATGCGCCGGATCGAACAGCGGGACATCCGGGTGGTCGAGGTCGCGACCCCGGCGCCATCGCCGTTCGCGGCCGCGGTCGCGTTCGGTTACACCGCGCAGTATCTGTACGATGGCGACGCCCCCCTCGCGGAGAGACGTGCGGCCGCGCTCTCACTCGACCCCGCCATGTTGAGCGAGCTGTTGGGCCCCGGGGGCGCCAGCGACCTCGCGGAGTTGTTGGACGCCGCGGTGGTCCTCCAACTGGACGCGGAGCTGGCCCACACGGCGCCGGAGCGGCGCGCCACCGGCCCGGAGGGGCTGGCGGACATGCTGCGCGAATTGGGTCCGCTCTCAGCCCGCCGGTTGGATCAGTCCACGGCCGGCCCGTGGCGTCAGTGGGCGGCACAACTCGCCGCCGCGCGTCGGCTGATCGAGATCCGGATCGGCGGCGAGCCGCGCTGGGCGGTGGCGGAGGACGCCGCGGCCCTCCGCGACGGCCTGGGAGTGGCGCTCCCTGCGGGGTTGCCCGAGGCCCTCTTGGAGCCAGCGAGAGACCCGCTGGGCGCTTTGACCAGGCGTTATATCCGTCATCACGGGCCGGTGACGGTGGCTGACCTGGCTGCTGAGTTCGCTTTGGGGCCAGCTGTGGCTGAACGCGAACTGGACCTCTTGGTCAAGCGCGACCTGGCGCGGCGCGGTCGGTTGCGGCCCGCGGCCGCCGGGGGCGCCGGCGGGCCGGACGACTGCGACCCAGACATTCTGCGGCGTCTCAGACGCCGCTCGCTGGCGGCCCTGCGCAGCGAGGTCGAGCCCGTCGAACGCCACGTTCTCGGGGCCTTCGCCCCGATCTGGCACCAAGTTGGGCGTCTCAAAGGCGCCGATGGCGTGCTGGCGGCCATCGGGACCCTGGCCGGGGCGGCGTTGCCGGCATCGGCCGTCGAGTCGCTGGTGTTGCCGACCCGGGTCGCGGACTACGTCCCGGCAGCGCTGGACGAGCTGATCACCGCCGGTGAGGTCGCCTGGGTGGGCGAGGGCAAGACGGCGGCCGCGGACGGGATGGTCCGGCTGTTGTCCCTGTCCACCGATGACGCGGTGCTCGCCGAGACGGAGCCACCGGCCGCTGACGCCGGAGCTCACGAGCTGCTCGAGACCCTGCGCGGCGGGGGCGCTTTCCTGCCGTTCGAACTGGCGGAGCGCCTCGGAGTGGCCCAAGGCGCCGAGGCCCTGCGGGACGCCTTATGGGAGCTGGTGTGGGGCGGCTGGGTGACGGCGGACTCGTTCGGTCCGGTGCGGGCCTACCTGGCGGGTGGGAAGACAACGCACCGAGTCACACGGCGCCCACCTCGGGCACGGGCGCTGACCGGCCGCGTGGGCGCGGGCGGCGTCAGCGGCCAGTGGTCCCGCGGGCGGGGCGCTTGGGGCGCTTGGGGCGCCGGGGGGCCGCCGGCCGCGATAGCGGCGCGCTGGGCGCTCGCGCCGACCCCAGCCGCTCGCGGCGAGGGCGTGACCCCGGAGCGTCGACTGGCCGCGACAGCGGCCGCGCTGCTGGAGCGCTACGGCGTTGTGACACGCGGTTCTGCGGCCCAAGAGACCTCGTTCGCCCAGGTTTATCCCGCGCTGGCCGCGTTGGAGGAGGCCGGCGCGATCCGGCGCGGCTACTTTGTGGAGCACCTGGGCGGTTCCCAGTTCGCGCCGCCCGCTGTCGTGGACCAGCTACGCGCCGCGGCGACCAGCTCCGGGACGGTGGTGTTGGCCGCCACCGATCCAGCCAACCCATATGGTGCGGCGCTGCCGTGGCCTGAGCATCCCGGCGGGCGGCGGGGCGCCCGCGCCGCTGGCGCCGCCGTGGTGCTCGCCTCCGGCAGGCTGGTCCTGTTCCTGGAGCGCGGCGGCCGCACGGTGCTCTCGTTCGAGACCGACCAGGGGACCCTGGGGCGAGCCGCGCGGGCCTTGGCTGAAGCGGTGGACCAGGGCAAGCTCGGCTCGCTTAGAGTCGCCAAGCTTGATGGAGAGGATTCGCTCGCAGCGCACGCCAGTTCTGCCCCGGCCGCTAAAGCCCTGGTGGAGGCGGGTTTCGCGGTCATCCCGTCAGGGCTCGCCAAACGCGGAACAAGACGCTGATGCGCTAAGCTGCGGGCGCTGCGGGCGCTGAATCGAACCCGCAAGGCGGAAGGCGTGAAGTGCCAGAAGGCGACATCTTGAGGCGCGCGGCGGCCAACCTGAACCAGGCGCTGGCCGGCCGCGTCATCACGTATTGCCTGCTGCGCTGGCCCACTCTCGGCGGAGTCGACTTGACCGGACAGACCGTCGAGGGTGTCGAGGCCTACGGCAAACACATCCTCATGCGACTCGATTCCGGCGACACTTTCCGATCGCATCTCCGGATGGACGGATTGTGGCTCATCGAGCCGGCGTCAGCCGGCCGGCCCGCAGCGGGTTCGCGCGCCCACCGGTGGACAGCGCGGGCGACTTTGGCGAACGAGTCTTGGGTCGCCATCGGGCACCGGCTGGGGATGGCGGATCTGTTGCGGACGCGGGATGTGGGCAGGCTCACCGGCGAGCTCGGGCCGGACGTGATGGCTGACGGCTTCGACGCCGCCGCGGCGGCGGCACGCGTGCGCCAACAGGGGAAACGCTCGATCGGGGCGACGCTCCTGGACCAGCGGGTCGTCGCCGGCGTCGGCACCATCTATATGGCGGAGTCGCTCTTCGCCTGGCGTGTCAGACCCGACCGGCCCGCCGACCAGGTGGAGGACACGGCGGGACTGCTCACGCACGCGCGTGAGCTGCTGTGGCGCTCGGCCGCGGCGCGCACCCCGACAGCGACGGGCGAGACGACGAAAGGCCGGACCAGCCTAGTCCACGGCCGCGAGCATCAACCCTGCCGCCGTTGCGGCACGCCCATCGCCATGATGCGGGTGGGCGAGCCGCCGCTAGACCGTCCGGCCTTCTACTGCCCCCGGTGCCAACCGCGCTGAGGGCGAGGTCAGGTCATCTGACTCCGGCCAACTGGTCGCCGAAGAGAGCGTCCGGGGTGTCCGGCACCCAATTGGCCTGGTGTGCGGCCATCCTGTCGGACACTTCGCGCAACGTGGCCCACAGAGGCAGTTCAAGCGCGTCGCAAATCGAGGCCAGAAGCTCAGAGCTGGCTTCCTTCTGACCGCGTTCCACCTCGCTCAGATAGCCGAGGGAGACGCGCGCAGCCGCGGAGACCTCACGCAGCGTCCGCTGCTGGCGCAGGCGGTTGTCGCGCAGCACATGCCCAAGCTCACTGCGGAGGAGCGCCACGTTTTTTACCCCCTTCACCTGCTCGACGGGCCGCGCCACCGGGATTGGCGTCGCTCTTTTGTTGGTTATACGGTACCGCTTCACGCCCGGACCCCGTTGGGTCGCGATAGCCGGTGTCAGTCGTTGGGTGTTCATCGCTTCGGACAACACCTGCGACCCGGCCTATATTCCGGATGTCTGCCGGATGGTGGCCTCAGCGAGTTCAAGCGCCCGGGTCACCACCTGGGTGCGCACCTCGGCGCGGTTCCCTTGGAGCCGCAGCGCCCTGATCGCCGGCTCTTGTTTGGCCCAGGAGACCGCCACGAAGGCAGTTCCCGGCGGCGCCCCGTCGGCTGAGTCCGGTCCGGCCACCCCTGTGGTGGCGATGCCGACGTCGGCGCCGAGCAGGCGCCGCACCCCGAGCGACATCTGCGCGACGGTTGTCGCGTTGATGGCGCCACGCTCTTCGAGGAGTTCGGCGTCGACGCCGAGGACGTCTCGCTTCACGTCGTTGCTGTAGGCCACCACCGCGCCGCGGAGCACTTCGGACGCGCGGGGGACGTCGACTATCACAGCGCTGACCAGGCCTCCCGTCAGCGACTCGGCGGTCGCCACGGTCAGTCGGTGTTCGCGCAGCAGTTGCACTAAGGAATTGGCGCGCTTCTCGTTGTCTAGGCCGCCAATGTTGCGAAATGGCATTGTCAGTCTTCTCCTTCGTCTGCGCCCGTTTTTGGAACATCCCAGCCTAGCCGTCGCTTCAGTTCGGCCAGCCGAGCCTCGGCCGCGGCCACCGGGTCGGTGTCCCGGCCCAGGGAGGAGAAGGGCCGCGCCGGGACCGCGGGGCCGGGCGCGCCGGCACGCGGAGCGCCTGAGGCGCCAGTGCCCGATGCCGTCGGCCCAGCAGCAGGACGCGGCACGACCGGCGGCACGGCGGGACGCGGCACGACCGGCGCAGCCGGACCCGATGCCGGCGGCACGGCAGGACGCGGCACGGCAGGACGCGGCACGACCGGCGGCACGGCGGGACGCGGCGCCACCGACGCAGCCGAACCCGATGCCGGCGGCACGGCGGGACGCGGAGCGGCTGAGGCGCCAGTGCCCGATGCCGTCGGCCCAGCAGCAGGACGCGGCACGACCGGCGGCACGGCGGGACGCGGCACCACCGGCGCAGCCGAACCCGATGCCGGCGGCACGGCAGGAGAACGCGGCGCGACCGGCGGCACGGCAGAACGCGGCACGACCGGCGGCACAACCGCTCGCGGCGCCACCGGGGAGACCGGCTCGTCGCCGACCTCGGCCGCGCGCATCACGGTGCGCAGCTGCGCCCAATCGGGAGTCCGCGCCGGCCGCACGCTCTTCGGCGCCGGCGGAGATGCGGGCGGACGCACAGCTTGAGGGTCTGGCCAGCCGTCGACGGGCCGCTCGGGTTTGACGGCCTCGTCCACGACCCCGGCCGCGGCGGGAACCGACTGGCCGGCCCCGGTCCCAGCCCGCGCCCCGGCCTGAGCCTCAGCTCCGGCATCAGCCGCGGCCACGGGAGCGTCGCCGACTGCGGTCGCCTGAGAAGCGACGGCGGCAGCGGGGGCCGACCGGTCGGCATCGTGCTGGGCCGAATCGACGAGCGCGACGGGCGTGGACACCTTGGGCGAGGCGGCGTCGACCCCCCGCGGCGCCTTGGCGTGACGGATGATCTGGGCGGCCTGGACGGCGTAATCAACCCCGGTGGCGATGGTGATCGCGACGGCGACCACCATCAGCGCCACAACAACGACTCCAACCCAGGAGAAGTGGTTGACCCATTCGGCGGGGAGGAGGTAACCGGTGATCGCGCAGATCTGGGTGACGGTCTTGGCTTTGCCGCCCTTCGACGCCGCCATCACGGCGTACCGGATGACCGCCATCCGGATCAGCGTGACGGCGATCTCGCGGCCCATGATGATCCCCGTGACCCACCAATGGAGCTGGCCCACCAACGACAAGCAGATCAGGGCAGCCCCGATGAGGGCCTTGTCGGCGATCGGGTCGGCCACCTTGCCGAAGTCGGTCACCAGGTTGCGGCGGCGGGCGAGCTGACCGTCCAGCCGATCCGTCAGCGAAGCCAACAGGAACACGACCACGGCGGCGAGGCGCCACTCCGGCTGGCGCGCGCCATCGTGCATGAACAACACGATCATGAGCGGCACCAACAAGATCCGGACCGCGGTGAGCGCGTTGGCCACGTTGAGCAGAGGTGGGGGCGCGGCGGCCTGCTCGACCGCAGGCTCGGCTGCGGGTTGGCTGGTCACGGGGACAAGCTTAGTCGCCCCGCTGCTGGTCCGCGGCGGCGCCGCCCGCCCCGCCCGCCCCGTCCACCAGAACGGGGCCCTCGCTAGATGGCGGCCCGGCGCCGCCCAACGAGGCGAGCACCGCGGCCAACGATTCAGCCGGCACCAGCACGTCACGGGCTTTCGCGCCCTCCGACGGGCCCACAATCCCCCTTGTCTCAAGGAGATCCATCAGACGGCCCGCCTTGGCGAACCCGACTCGCAACTTGCGTTGCAACATGGACGTGGAGCCGATCTGCGAGACCACCACGAGTTCAGCGGCTTGGAGCAGCAGGTCGAGGTCGTCGCCGATGTCGTCGTCGACGACTCGTCGGGTCGCGCTCTTGGCCACCACATCCGGCCGGTAGTCGGCCTTGGCCTGGGCTTTGACGGCGTCGACCACCGCGTGGATCTCGGATTCTCCGACCCACGCGCCCTGGATGCGCATCGGCCGCGACGAGCCGTACGGCAAGAACAGCGCGTCGCCTTGCCCGACCAGTTTCTCGGCGCCGGGCTGGTCCAACACGACCCGCGAGTCGGTCTGCGAGGTGGTCGCGAAAGCGAGGCGGGAAGGGATGTTCGCCTTGATGACTCCGGTCACCACGTCCACCGACGGCCGTTGGGTGGCCAGGACCAGATGGATCCCGGCCGCGCGGGCCAACTGGGTGATCCGCTGCACCGAGGCTTCCACGTCCCTGGGCGCTGCCATCATCAAATCGGCCAGTTCGTCGACCACCACCAGCAAGTATGGGTACGGCTTGAGCGGTCGTCTCGCGCCGGCCGGCGTCTTGATCGAGCCGTTCCGGACGGCCTTGTTGAAGTCGTCGATGTGTTTCAGCCCGAAGCGCTCCAGGTCGTCGTAGCGGGCGTCCATCTCGCGGACAACCCAGTCGAGAGCGTCTGCGGCCTTCTTCGGGTCCGTGATGATTGGAGTGATCAGGTGCGGGATGCCGGCGTAGACGGTCAGTTCCACCCGCTTCGGGTCGATCAGGACCATCCTGACCTGCTCCGGGGTCGCCCGCATCAGCAGCGAGACCACCATCGAGTTGACGAACGAGGACTTGCCCGAGCCCGTCGCTCCCGCCACCAGGAGGTGCGGCATCTTGGCGAGGTTCGCCACCACGTAGCCGCCGCTCACGTCTTTGCCGAGCCCGGCGACCATCGGATGGGGGTTGCGCCGCGCGATCGGGCTGGCCAGCACGTCGCCCAGCGCGACCGTCTCGCGGACGACATTCGGGATCTCGACACCGATCGCCGATTTGCCCGGGATGGGCGAGATGATGCGGATCTCGGGGCTCGCCACCGCGTAGGCGATGTTGCGCTGCAGCTGGGTGATCCGCTCCACTTTGACTCCGGGCCCCAGCTCCACCTCGTAGCGCGTGACTGTCGGCCCACACGTGAACCCGGCCACGGTCGCGTCGACCGAGAACTGCTCGAAAACCTCGGTGAGGGCCTCCGCGATCCGTCCCGTGTCGTCGTTCTGGCCGCGTTTGGGCAGGTCACGCGCGAGCAGATCGGGTCGCGGCAGCTCGTAGAGGACCTCGCCCGTCAAGTCGCCCTGCGCGCCGCCCGCCGGGACAGGGGACGGCCGCGCCTCGATCTCAGCGGTGGCCGCGCCGCCCGAGGGGACGATGCTTTCCGCCACGCCACCACGATTGTCGCCTCCCGCGCTCCCCGGCCTCCCAGCGCCTCTCATGCCGCTCGCGCCGCTCGCCACGCCCGGACCGGCCCGACGCGGGCCAGCGCCAGCCGGCGGCGGAGGGGGCGGCGGCGGGCCGCCGCCTGGCGGGCCAGGCCTCACCACATAATCGGGGAATTCGGTCTCGACATCATCCCCCGAGTTCGGTGGGAACGGCCCCTCGGTGACCTCTTCGGGCCGGCGGTATGCCTCGTCGTGCGCGTAGCGGTCGACCCGCGGCCGACGCGCCGCCTTCGCTCCGCCTAGCCCGAGAGCGGCTCGGGCCTGCCTGAGCCGCGCCGGGATGCGGTTGACGGGCGTCTTCGTGAGCACCAGCAGACCGAAAAACGCCAGAATGACGAAGACCGCGAAGGCGATCCAGCGCGTCAACAGCGCGGCGGCGGGCGTCCCGATCAGCCCGAGCGCGCCGCCGGCCAACCGGATCCCGGGCCAATTGTCGCGCGGCGATGGCAAGCCCCGGCCGATGTGGATGAGCACCGCCAGCGCCAGCAGGAGCGCGGTGAAACCGATCGAGATGCGGCCGTTGTCCTCGGATTCGTGTGGGTGACGCATCAGACGGACCGCGAGGTAGATGAGCACCACGGGCAGGGCTTTGCTGAGCACGCCGAACAGGCCCGCGGCAGCCCATTCGATGGCCCGGCCGGCGATCCCGCTGAGGGCGAACCAGCTCTGCGCGGCGACCACCAGCGCCAGGCAGATGAGCAGCAGCGCCGCCCCGTCGCGCCGGTGTTCTTGCGGCAGGCCGCGGGCGTCTTTGCCGAAGCGCCTGGCGCCGGCCCCGACGCCGTGGGCCACGCCCATCCAAGCGCCCTTGGCGGCGCGCGCCACAGGCGAGGAGCTGCGACCTGGCGCCGCCTGGGGCGCCCGTGTGGTCGGCTGGGCGCCAGTGGGCGGTGATCCCAGCCCACGGGCGCCGCGCCCCGCCGCGCCGTCGCCTGATCGGCCGGCGGCGCGTTGCTGTCCCGCGCCGCCGCGCCGGGCGCTGGAACCACCCTTCGGGTCTCGCCCGCCAGTACTTCTCGCCACGCCCCCAAGGTTAGTCGTGGCCACTGACGTCGCGGCCTCTGACACACCGCGGGAAGGCGAACCAGCCGCGACCCCGCGCCCGCCCCGCGCCGCTCCCCGGATCCCAAGATGCGGACCGATTCGTCCGCATGGCGGAACCTGAGGTAATATTGTCTAGAAGACATAAATTGCGGCCCGCCAGCCGCCCGAGGAAGGGGTCTCCGATGACTCTGCTGTCTAACGCCCAAGCCCGGTCGCAACGCCTCGACGCGCTCACCTTCAACCGCCTGCACGGCCGCCTGGTCTGGGGATCCGGGCTCGGCTGGGCCATGGACGCGATGGACGTCGGGCTGATCTCGTTCATCTTGGTCGCGCTCCCCGAAAGCTGGGCCGTCAGCTCGGCCGACAAATCATGGATCGCCGCCGCGGGCTTCTCCGGGATGGCGATCGGGGCCTCGCTCGGCGGCCTGATCGCGGATCGCCTGGGCCGCCGCCAGGTGTTCGCGTTGACGCTGCTCGTCTACGGCCTCGCGACCGGCGCCAGCGCGCTGGCCTGGGGTGTCGGAGCGCTCATCGCGCTCCGCTTCGTCGTCGGACTCGGCCTCGGCGCGGAGCTTCCCGTCGCGTCCACCCTGGTCAGCGAGTTCTCACCGCCCCGCATCCGCGGCCGCGTGATCGTCTGGCTCGAAGCCTTCTGGGCGCTCGGTTGGACCGCCGCCGCGCTGATCGGCTACTACGTCGCCTCGCCCACCGGAGTGTTCGGCGCCGCCGGTTGGCGCGTCGCGCTCCTGATCGGCGCCGTCCCAGCCGCGTACGCCGTGTTCGTGCGGCGCTCACTGCCCGAATCGGTCCGCTTCCTACAATCCAAGGGCCGATTCGACGAGGCCGAAGCCGCCGTCCAAGCCTTCGAGCGCGCCAGCACCCTCTCCAGCCGCACGATGCCGACCACCCAGTCCCCGACGCCGCCCGCCGCCCGCTCCGCCACGTCGACCAGCCGGAGCGCGACGCGCGACCTCGGCCCCACGATGTCAGCCCCCGAGGCGACAACACCAGCCAGCGGTCCCCCCGCCGGGCGAGCCGCCCAACGCGGGGCCGCAGGTCCAGGCGAAACCGACCGGACGGCATCGGCGGACGGCGACACCGCGAGCGAGTTCACGCCCGTCCGAGCCCGCGTCTCGGCGCTGTTCACTGGCGGCATGGCGGCGCGCACCCGAGCCATCTGGACTGTCTGGTTCTGCGTCAACTTCGCCTACTACGGAGCGTTCACCTGGTTGCCGACCCTGCTCACGGCGGACGGCGCGAGCGTCACCAAATCGCTCGGCTACACGCTGATCATCACGCTGGCGCAACTGCCCGGCTACGCTTGCGCGGCGTGGCTGATCGAGCTGTGGGGCCGACGGGTCACCCTGACGGTCTTCCTGGCAGGCGCGGCGGGCGCGGCGGGCCTGTTCGCGTTGGCGAGCGGCCCTGGCCAGATCATCGCGGCGGGGATGGCGTTGAGCTTCTTCAACTTGGGAGCCTGGGGCGCGCTCTACGCGATCACCCCCGAGATCTACCCCACCACGCTGCGCGGCACGGGCGCGGGCTGGGCGGCCGGATTCGGCCGGCTGGCCTCGATCGTCACCGCGCTGGCCACAATGCCGCTGCACGCCAGGCTCGGCACCGGCCCAGTGTTCGCGATCTTCGGGACCTGCTTCCTGATCGCGGCGGCCGCGGCCTGGGCGCTCCCCGAGATGCGGGGCCGTCAGCTCGCCGAGGCCTGACAACCCACCGCGCCGCCCAAGGCGGACGCGAGCGGACGGCATCGTGCCGCGGGGAAGCTTGGCGCGCTAGGCGATCACGATCACCGGTATGACCATGGGACGGCGCCTCAGACGCCGCGAGATCCACCGGCCGGCCACACGGCGGGTCACCTGCTGGAGTTGGTGGGTGTCGCGGGCGCCCTGCTCCATGGCGAGGCTCAACGCCTGGGTCAGCTGGGGGACCAGCTCGTCGAACACCGAATCGTCCTCCGCGATACCGCGCGCTTGAATGGTCGGCTCAGCGAGAATGTGACACTCGCTCGGATCGACCACCGCGAAAATCGAGACGAAGCCCTCGTCGCCGAGGATGCGGCGATCCTTCAGCTCGACTTCCGTCAGCTCGCCGACGGACGATCCGTCCACGTAGACGTTGCCGACCTCGACGGCGCCCACCACCTCGGCGATCCCGTCGGCGAGGTCCACGACCACGCCGTTCTCCGCGAGCACGACCCGTTCGGACGGGACTCCCGTCGCCACGGCGTGCCGGCCCGCGGCCACCAAGTGGCGGGCCTCGCCGTGGATCGGCATGACGCAACGCTGGGAGACGATGTTGAACGTGTAAAGCAGCTCGCCGGCCGCGCTGTGCCCCGAGACGTGCACGGCGGCGTTGGCTTTGTGCACCACCTTCGCGCCCATCCTGGTCAGGCCATTGATGACCCGGTAGACGGAGTTCTCATTGCCGGGGATGAGGGAGGAGGCCAGGATCACGGTGTCGCCCGGGCCGACGTGGATCTTGTGGTCGCCGCCGGCGATCCTCGACAGCGCGGCCATCGGTTCGCCCTGCGAGCCGGTGGTGACGAAGACCACCTCGTCACGGGGCAGGGCGTCAGCGGTCTTGAGGTTGACGATGGTGCCCTCAGGGGCCGTCAGGTACCCGAGATCCAGGGCGATCGTCATGTTCCGGATCATGGAGCGGCCCGCGAACGCGACCTTCCGCTCGTGAGCGGCCGCGGCGTCCAACACCTGCTGCACCCGGTGCACGTGAGAGGAGAAGCACGCCACCATGATCAGGCCCGGCGCCCCGGCGAACACCTGATCCAGGACCGGGCCGATCTCCCGCTCCGTCGGGATGAAACCGGGCACCTCAGCGTTGGTCGAGTCGACCATCAACAAATCGACACCAGCGTCGCCGGCCCGGGCGAACGCCCGCAGGTCGGTCACCCGTCCGTCCAACGGCAACTGGTCCAGTTTGAAATCGCCGGTGTGCAACACTCGACCGGCGTCAGTCTCGATGGCGAGCGCGAGCGAATCCGGGATCGAGTGCGTCACCGCCATGAACTCACAGCGGAACGGCCCGAAGGTTGCGACCGCCGTGTCGTCGACCGCCAGGGTCACCGGATCGATCAAGTGCTCCTTCAGCTTCGCCTCCGTGAACGCGAGCGTCAGCTGGGAGCCGACCAGCGGGATGTCGGGCCGCAGTCGCAGCAGGTAGGGCACGGCGCCGATATGGTCCTCGTGCCCGTGCGTCAGGATCAACGCCTCGACATCATCCAGGCGGTCCTTGATGGGCGCGAAGTCCGGCAGGATCAGGTCCACGCCGGGTTGGTGCTCCTCCGGGAACAGCACCCCGCAGTCGACCAGCAGCAGCCGGCCGTTGATCTCGAACGAGGTCATGTTGCGGCCCACCTCGCCAAGCCCGCCCAGCGGGATGATCCTCAGCACGTCCTCCTCGAGTTGGGGAGGCGGCCCCAACTCCGGCCAAATGCGCGATTGCGCCACGCCGACCGGCCTCCCCTATTCCGCTGCGCGCCGCGCGCCGGTCAGGCCGGAAGTGGCCAACGCCTCACGGACGTGCCCGGCTTCCAGCTCGGTGGCGGCCGCGAGCGGCAACCGCACCGTCCGCCGCGGCAGCACCCCGACGATCTCGAGAGCGGCTTTGACCATCGCGACGCCTTGGCCACGGCCCATCACCGCGGTGATGACCGGCAGGATGCGCGCCACAGCACGCCTCGCGGTCGCCATGTCGCCGGCGTCGACGGCATCGATCGTCTCGCGCCAGACGTCGCCGGCGACATGCCCCACCACCGAGACGACGCCGCCCGCACCCGACCCGAGGAACGCCAGCCCCAGCAGGTCGTCGCCCGCGTAATAGGCGAGACCGGTCGCGACCATCTTGTGGAACGCCGCACCCGCCTGCCCGGTGGCGTCTTTGACGGCGACGATCCGATCATGCCCGGCCAACTCACGCAGGGTCGCCTCGTCGAGGTGGACCGCGCTGCGGCCCGGGATGTCATAGATCATCACCGGCAGGTCGGTCGCGTCCGCGACCCGCAAGAAGTGCTGCACCAAGCCGGTCTGGGTGGGCCGCGAGTAGTACGGCGTGACCACCAGCAGCCCGTCAGCGCCCGCTTCGGCCGCTTCTTGGGCGAGCCGCACGCTATGCCGCGTGTCGTTGGTCCCCACCCCGGCCACGACCTTCAGTTCAGGGCCGACAGCCTCCCGCACCGCTTCGATGATCAGCCGCTTCTCGCCGTCCGATGTGGTCGGCGCCTCGCCGGTGGTGCCGTTGACGACGATCCCGTCGTGTCCGTGGGTTTTCAAGTGGCGCGCGAGGCGCCGTGTCGAGTCGATGTCGAGCGCCCCGTCCTCGTGGAACGGTGTGGCCATCGCGGTCAGCAGGGCTCCGAACGGGCGTTTTGGGCGGGCCAGGAAATCCAAGTGCGACATGCCCTCTAACCTAGCGCTTCGCTTGGCGCCGCGTCGGCGCCGCCCCCGCGCGGACGGCACAATGGTCGGGTGCCGCAATCCGTCCGCCCGGCCGTCGCCGCCGACGCCGCCGCTCTCGCCGCCGTTCAGCGCGCCGCTTATTTGGCGCTGCTGGGGGCTGACGTGCCAGCGCTGGCTGCCGCGTTGGATCCAGCGGTGTTGGCCGCCACTTGGAGGAACGCGATCGAGTTGGCCACGCCCGGCAGTCCGTACGCGGTGTTCGCGGCGCTCGACAGGACGGATCACGTGGTCGGTTTCGCGGCCATCGGCCCGCTCACGGATCCGGACGCGCGCCCCGGCGCCACCGAGTTGGTCGCCCTTTGGGTCCACCCCGACCACCAACGCGACGGCCACGGTTCCCGTCTACTAGCAGCGGTGGCCGATGCCGTCCGCTCACGCCCGGCGCCCTCTCCCGCCGCCGTCCGCTCGCTTGGGCTTCCCTTGACGCCCAGCTCCCCGCCGGCCGCCTGGGCGGGCGCCGCGCGCCACCCCAACCAACCCCCAGCACCAACCAGCCC
>JAITLE010000241.1 GCA_031278075.1 Bifidobacteriaceae bacterium
GCCCACCTGCATGGACGCCCCCGGAGCGGTCGAGGTGCGCCCGCCTCGGCGTAGGCGGCCCAGCTGCCCGTGGGCGCGACATCCCAGGCGACAGACCCCATCGGTGAGCCGCGGCCACCGGACGGCGGCGCGCGGCCGCGACACTTCGGCCGAGTGCAGCGGCCGCGCTCCGCCGCGCTCGGCCGGCCCAAACTGGAACTCGTCGGCTTGTGTGAGTTCTACAAGGTTGCGCGAGCGAACCTCCTGGATAGGTTGCTCAGGGAGCCGCTGGCTTAGGCTCGAAGGAACAAAGTCAGGGGACGAGCTGGCGTGCCAGCGTCAGCCCTAAGCAAGTGAGGATGCAGTTTGACGACCACCTTCCCGCGACAACAAGCTCCCGTGCACGATGCCGTCTCCCCAGCCACGGCCCAGCCTTCCGCCGCGGTGGTGGGCGCGCCGCGCGCGGCTGGGGTGGATGGGGTTGGGCTGGGGGTGGGCCCGCACGGGGTGGATGCCCAGACCGGGGCGGATGAGTCCGGGTCGGGGACTGACCCGACGCTAGCTGCTGGGACGGCAGGGACTGCGGGCACGGCATCGTCGGGGGCGGGACGGACGCGTGCGCAACTCGAAGCCCACGCGGCGCGGCTGCGGTTAGCAGTCGAGGCGGGCGAGGAGGCGTCGCGCGCCAAACAACACGCGCGAGGGAAACTCTCAGCGCGGGAGCGGCTGGACCGCCTCCTCGACCCCGGGTCGTTCGTCGAACTCGACGCGCTGGTGGAACACCGCTCGGACGCGTTCGGCCTCGGCGAGCGGCGTGTGCCGGGCGACGGCGTGGTCACCGGTCACGGCACCGTGGACGGACGGCACGTCTGCGTGTTCGCGCAGGACTTCACCGTCTTCGGCGGGTCGCTCGGCGAGGCCCACGGGCAGAAGATCGCCAAAGTGCAAGACCTCGCTTTGCGGCTCGGAGTCCCGATCATCGGTATTTCGGACGGCGGCGGCGCTCGGATCCAGGAGGGCGTGGCGGCGCTCACCCAATTCGCTGAGATGTTCCGGCGGAACGTCGCCGCGTCAGGCGTGATCCCGCAAATCTCACTGATTCTTGGGCCGTCCGCAGGCGGCGCTGTTTACAGCCCGGCCCTGACTGATTTCATCGTCATGGCCCGCCGGACCAGTCACATGTTCATCACCGGTCCAGAAGTGATCAAGACGGTGCTCGGCGAAGACGTCTCCTTCGAGGAATTGGGCGGCGCCGAAACCCACACCGTCAAATCGGGTGTGGCGCACTACGCCGGAGATGACGAAGAAGACGCCATCGACTTCGTCAAGACGCTCCTCGGCTATCTGCCGCCGAACAACTTGACCGACCCGCCCGATTACGCGTGGCCCGTCCCGCTGCCGCTCCCAGCCGATCCCACCCCGTCCGATCTGGCCCTGGACAACTTGATCCCCGACCAGGACAACCAGCCCTACGACATGCATGCGGTCCTAGAGGCGGTGCTGGACCACGGCGACCACCTTGAACTCCAGGCGAGCTACGCCCCCAATGTGATCACGGCGTTTGGCCGTGTCGAAGGGCGGTCCGTCGGAGTCGTGGCGAACCAGCCGATGGTGATGGCCGGGACCCTCGACATCGCCGCGTCGGAAAAAGCGGCACGATTTGTGCGGACCTGTGACGCCTTCGGCGTGCCCGTGTTGACCCTGGTGGACGTGCCCGGATTCTTGCCTGGAACCGACCAGGAATGGGGCGGAATAATCCGCCGCGGCGCGAAGCTGATTTATGCCTACGCTGAGGCCACCGTGCCATTGGTCACAGTGATCACGCGCAAAGCCTACGGCGGCGCCTATATTGTGATGGGCTCCAAGAGCCTCGGCGCTGATGTCAACCTCGCCTGGCCGACTGCCCAGCTCGCGGTTATGGGAGCGGATGGCGCCGTCAACATTCTGCATCGGCGCGCGCTGGCCGCAGCCGCCGCGTCCGGCGCGTCCGGCGCCGACTCTGCCGCCACCGAACGGGCCCGGCTCATCGCAGAATATGAAAACGCCCTGGTCAACCCCTATGAGGCCGCCCGTCGCGGCTACGTCGACGCTGTGATCGCGCCACGCGACACCCGCCGCCAAGTGGTCGCCGCGTTGCGCGCGTTGCGCACCAAGCGTGTCGCCACAGAACCAAAGAAGCACGGAAACGAGCCGCTATGACGCCGCCACTGCTGACCATCACCCGGGGATCGGCGACCGCCGAAGAACTCGCCGCGCTGACCGCATCCCTCGCCGTCGCCGCATCGCTCAGCTCAGCCCACGTGCTTTCCCAGCGCACGATGCCGTGCCCCCCGCCCGCTCTCCCCTCCGCCGGCGGGTGGATTGGCCGGGCGCAGGGTTGGCGTGACGCGGCGCGGTGGCGCAGGGTCTGAACCGCCGGCGGCTTCGGCCGTTGGCGCGGGGCTCGGCCCAGGCCAACGTGACGCGGCGGCGCAGGATCTGAACCGCCGGCGGCTTCGGCCGTTGGCGCGGGGTTCGGCCCGGGCCAACGTGACGCGGTGGCGCGGGGTCTGAACCGCCGGCGGCTTCGGTCGTTGGCGCGGGGATCGGCCCAGGCCAACGTGACGCGGCGGCGCGGGGTCTGAACCGCCGCCGCCCGGTCGCGTGCGGCCTGGGCAGGCGCAGAACAATGAAGACCGCCCGGCCCGGGCGGACGGTCTCAGTTGTTGCGGAGGATCGCCAAGAGTCGCAGGATCTCCAGGTACAGCCAGATCAGCGTGACCATCAGCCCGAAGGCGCACCGCCACGCCACCTTGGCGGGCGCGCCGTTCTGCACCGCGTTCCTGATCTCGTCGAAGTCGACGACGAAGCTGTAGGCCGCCATGATCACAACCAGCACACCCAAGATCACACCGAGCGGGACGCCCAACACCTTGACCTCGGTGCGCAAACCGAACACGTCCCCGGTCACGCCAGTCCACATCAGGACCAGGTTGACGAGGCTGAACAGCAGGTAGCCGAACATCGCCACCAACAGGATCCGGTTGGCGCGGCGGGAGACGCGCACCTTGCCGCTGGCGAACAGCGCCAATGTCACGCCCATCACCGAGAGCGACGCGATCACGGCCTGCATCACCAATCCGGGCCAGATCCGCTCGTAGATGGCTGAGATGCCACCCACAGCCAATCCCTCGAACACCCCATAGAGGATGATCAGGGCCGGGGACGGCTCTCGCTTGAAGATGTTGACGAGCCCGAGGACAAGCCCCACGATGCACCCAAGCCAGATGATGTTGGTGTGGGCCGGGGCGATCATCCAGCCCACCGTGGCGCCCACCAGGATCACCGCGAACAGGCTGAAAGACTTGACGAGCACATCGTCGTAGGTGATCCGCCCTGTCTGCAGCGGGCCGGCCGCGGGCTGCGCATACATCGCGTTGAGCTGCGCGGCCCCAGACGGGTCGTGATAACCGGGCCCGTATTGGCCGTAGGCGCCCGAAGTCTGGGCATAGGGCACAGGGCCTCGCGGCGTCACACTCGCTGTCTTGAACTCGTCCGAACGACTAAAAACTGGATTGCGCATGAACCAATGCTACTCGCCGGCGACCGCCGGGCGGGTCAGCTTTTCGCGAACGCGAGGCGGGCGATCGACCGTGCCTCCAGCTCCGGCTCCATGAAGACCGGCGCGGTCCAAGCACTGCGGACATGCCAACCGGCCCGTTCCAAAGCGGCCGGCCAATACCGCACCTTGGCCCGGATCGACGGTTCCGCGACGAACGCCGCGTCGTCAGTCAAGACGGCCACAACCTCCCGCGCGGGTCCCGAATCCGGCCGGACGGCCAGCTTCAGCCACGGTCCGGCAGGCGGACCATAGTTGGCTGTGACGTGTGCGCCGCGCCGCGCGACGCGCTTCGCCAAGTCCGCGAACAACGGATCCGACACTTGCGGGCCGCATTCCGGCAGCGCCCGCGGATGGGACGCGGCATTCAACAGGTCCTTGAACAGCCGTGGCCCAGACCCCTTGAGCCGTTCGTCGTCGATCTCCTCTGTGCTGAGCGAGCTGACCACCGTCAGCCGCCGCCGGCCCGCCAGCATCACGTCAGTGAGCGCCGCGGCGCCCGCCTCACCACTGAGGCAGCCGAACTCATATAGCACCGCGCCGCGCGGCGACCGCGCCAACCCTGGGGCGAAGATCACCGCGTCGCGGCTCACACCGACGGCGTGCGTCGCGTCAGCGACCAGCAGCGCCTCCGCGCCCTCGGCGGCCAACGCCCGGGCCACCGTCTGCCGGCCGGCCCGCGCCGCATGCTCCAACGCGGTGCGCACCCGCGCCGCATGGCTCGCGGTCGCCGTGAAGATCGCGAGCGACTCGTCCGGCCAGCGTGTCAAATGCGCGTCGACCAGCGCCACCGCCGCGTCGACCTCGCTGGATGGCGCGTCGATCCGGGTGGAGTTCCCAGCCACCTGGCCCAACGCGTCAATGTGCGTCCAAGTGATCCGCGGCCCGCGTTCCCGGCTCGGGAGCGCGGGACCGAGCGTCGCATAGCCCTGCTCCTCCAACAAGGCGGTGACGCGCGGATCACGTTCGTCAACCTCTGTCGGCAGCTTGACATGCGGCAAGAACTCCGCGACCGCGCTGGTCAGCGTGGTGGACACGCCGGTTCGCCCATCGCCCGGCGCAGCCGCGCTGGGCGCGGCGGGTTCAGCGGAAGGCGGCCAATCGGCATCGTCCACCGTGAAACCCGCCGAAGGGCCGGCGGCGCGCGCGGCGTCCCCGACCACCACGACCTGGCGGCCCCGCGCGATCGCGGCGGCGGCCTGAGCGGGCGTCATTGTGTCGGCGCTGTCGACGATCACCAAGTCGAGGGGCGAGCCGCCCAACTCGGCGAGCGGAATCGCCTGCGGCACCATGACCGGCCCGGCGAGGACGCACGGGCGGGCCTTGAATGCGACATCGGGCGTCAACGCGAGCGCTTCGCGGACCCCGACCGTCGGCTCCAGGTGCGCCAACTTGAACGCTTGCCCCGGGTGGGCCTCCGCGGCGCGGTCACGCCACGCGATCGCGGCGGAACGGATCGGCAGCGGCTTCGTGGCGGTGTGCGCGATGTCGAGCTCACGGTACGCGTCGACCAAGGCGGCGAGCGCGTCGCCGGTCATAGTCGCGAGGCTGGGCCGATCCTTCAACGCCCATGCCAACAACGACGACCACCACGCGAAGTCCACCTCGGCGAGCATCTCCTCGATCGCGGCCGTGGCTTCCGGCCCGGTCACGCCCAACTCGGGCCCAGCCGAGCGGGCCCGCAGGTCCGCGACGAGCGGCGCCAAGCCCGCCGCCGTCAACGCGGTCTCCAAGCGGGTGATCTCGGGCAGGAAATCGAGCGAGTCGCGGTCTGTGTCCAGGCGGTCCAGGAAGTCGAGGACCTCGCTGAACGGCAATTCGCCAAGCGGCGTCCGCCCGGTCGGCAAAGCGGCGTCCAGCGCCGCGAGATCCTCCCGGACGGCCTCGTATTCGGCGTCGATCTGACGCATCCCGACGGGCAGCTTCGGCCAGGGGACGCTGGGCGACCAACCCAACCAGATCTCGCGTTGGACCTCGACCCGTTCCAAAGCGCCATGCAGGTCGGCGACCTGCATGCCAGGCCGCATCAGGTCCCGGGCTTGACGCCTGAGCCGGCCGCGGGTGCGGCGGGACATGTCCACGCCACGTTCGGCGCGCCACTCCTGTGTCGCCGTGGCGGCCACCATGTCCTTAGGCGACCGCTCGAAAATCTCGGGGATGAACTGGTCCAAGGCTTCGCGGACGCCGCGCAGCATAGCCAGCTGGTCGCCCCAGCCCCGCACGGATGTCGACTCCTTCAGCCCGGTCCGGCTCGTCACGTCGCGCATGTGCGCGATGGTCCGAGACAGCCCGCCGCCGCGCAGCCTGTCGAGCGCGGCGAGCAGCGCCTGCGCGCGTTCCGGTGTCGGCGCGTCCACGCCGAGCCACGCCGTGATCTCCTCAGTGAGTTTGAACAAGCCCAGCTCGGTCGCGGCCTTGAGGGTCGCTTTGGCTTCTTCGCGGGCGTCGCCGGCGAGGCGTGTGACCGCGGACCGGTCCAGTTGGCACGTGGTGTGCGTCGCCGCCGGATCTTCGGTGAGTTGGGACAGCGCCTCCAACGCCGCGAACGGGCTGACGCCGAATTGAGGCAGCGGGGTGTGCAACGCTTCGAGGTAGCCGACCAACTGCCCGCAGCGTTCAGCCAGCGCGGAGCGGATCTGCCCGATCCCGTCCGCGTCGACCATGGGGGGCGTCACCCTCAGCCCGGTCACCAGGCGCGTCAGCGCCTTGGCGCGCCAGTCGGGGCTCGGCTCCAAGTCCTGGAGGAATTCGCCGAGGCCGAAGGCCCGCAGGGTCCGGGCGACGGCTAGCTTGGCGGCCGCGTCCCCTGACACGTACAGGACTGTGCGGCCCGACCCGACGGCATCGGCGATCAACGCCGCGACAGTCGCCGCTGTTGGCGCCCCGGCGGGGGCGTCGACCAGCACGGACGCGCCTGTGGCGACCGCGTCGAGCACATGGAACTGCCACACGTTCAAGTCCCCGACGCCGCGCTCGTGGTCCGGGGGCCTGTCGTAGGGCACGAGCGGCGGGACGGCCGTCTGGGCGAGCAGCGAACGGGACTCGAGATCGCCCGCGAGCCCTGCGACCACCGGGTGCCGCATCATCAGTTGGCGGCACTGGTCCAGATCATCGGCGAGGAGCCGGCCGGGATGTTCGAACACGCCGACGATCAGCTTGTTCTTCACTTTGAAGTCTTCGAAGACCGCGTTGCCCATCGCCCTGATGGCCTCAAGCACCGGGGCCGGATTGAACGACGTGCCGGCGACAGCGTCCCGGGCCATGGAGTCCGGGTCCACCGGGATGTCGCGGTCCACCAGCGACTGGATCAAGAACGGGTTGATTGTGAGCGTCGGCTCCAGTTCGAGTTCGATCCCTTGCCTGCCTTGGCTGAGCGTGATCGGCCGGAGCATCACCGGGACGCGGCGGTGCGTGCGGGCCCCAGTTGTGGTGTCCCGTTCTGTCCAAAACGCGATACCCAGGCCTAAGTGGGTCGGCGGCAGACCGTATTTCGCGGCATGGCGATCGGCTTTTTCTTTGACGGCCTGGGCGGCGTCAGCGGCTTTCGCTTGGTTGGCTTTCTCTCGGACGAGGGAACGCAACGGGGTGACTCGGCCGGCGTAAAGCTGCGCGATGCCGGAAGGGTGCGCTTGTGTGAGATCCAGGACGGTGTTGCCCAAGGCTGCCATGTCGACCAAGGCGCTGATCCCGCCGAGCGCGCCGAGTTCGGCGCGCCACGCGTCGAAGACGCGCGCCATCTGGGCGGCGCGCAGGTCTTGGGAAGTGACCGCGCGGGGTCCGGTGGCGCCCGAGCCGCCCGCGTCCGGGTGGCGCTTGCGCCCGTTTAGTGCGAACAAGGCAGGCCTCACGCGCACCACCGTAAACGGGAATGGGCGTCAACTGTGGGAGATCACTCGGCAATGCCGCATGTCGGGCGGATTCTTGTGTGACTTGGGCTGAGGCTGGGACCCAGGACCGGGTGGAGGCCCGCTGTCGCGGTTGGTACTTACACTGATAGAGCAAATGGACGGTCCCGCCCGCCAGGTCTCTGCGTTTGGGACACACCGACCAAGCCGCGCGCCGGCCCCTTGGCGCGCCGCGCGGTCCCTAAGGAGAACGATGGATTCACCAGGCGAAGGCCTGCGCAAGCGCCGCGCCGGCGGGCCAGCGCGGCCGAGCGAGCAGCTCAACCAGCTGACTCCTGAGCAGATCGCCCAAGGCGCTGCCATGATCGTGGACAACATGAGCCGGGTGATATCCGGCAAGCGTGACACGATCGAGTTGACCGTCACCATGTTCGTGGCCCACGGGCATGTCCTGGTGGAGGACGTGCCCGGCGTCGGGAAGACCATGTTGGCGAAGGCGTTGGCCGCGTCCATCGGCGCCAGCGTCAAACGCATCCAATTCACCCCTGACCTGTTGCCTTCGGATGTCACCGGAGCGCCGATCTTCAACCAGGCGACCCGGCAGTTCGAGTTCGAGCCCGGTCCGGTCTTCGCGAACATCGTCATCGCCGACGAGATCAACCGCGCCAGCCCGCGCACGCAGTCTGCTCTCCTCGAATGTATGGAGGAGAGCCAGGTCACCGTCGAGGGCGCCACCTATCCTCTGCCGGACCCGTTCCATGTCATCGCGACGCAGAACCCCATCGACATGGAGGGCACGCACGCGTTGCTGGAAGCCCAGCGGGACAGGTTCATGGCGTGTGTCTCCATGGGTTACCCCGACGAGTCCGCCGAGCGCGCCATGGTGCGCGCCCGCGACCTCGGGGAGCCGATCGATCTGGTGCGCCCCGTGTTGTCGCTGGCGGACGTCACGCAGATGATCGTGTCGGCTCGGCGCACCTATGTGGCCGATGCCGTGCGCGACTACGCCGTCGCCCTCGCCCGGTCGACCCGCCAGCACGCGGCGTTGACGCTCGGGGCGTCGCCGCGGGCCGCGCTTCACCTGGTCACGGCCGCGAAGGCGCGTGCCGCGGTGCTGGGGCGCGGCCACGTTCTGCCCGACGACATCCAGACCCTCACCGTCCCGGTGCTAGCCCACCGCGTGATGGCCGCGTCTCCCGCCCGCGGCCCGGAGGCGATGCTGCAAGCCGCCGCCATCATCCGCGAGTGCATGGCGGGTGTCCGCGTCCCGGTGCCGATCCGGTCCTGATGAACGCCTGGGACGTTGGAGCGCCCCAGCGCGGGGAGCGGCGCCTTGGGGCGCCGGCGCCGTCCCCGGGGGCGACCCGCGCCGTTCCGCCTCCGCCTCCGCCTTCGCGCTCCGGCCGCGCCGTTCCGCCTCCGCCTCCGGCGCCGTCCCCGGGGGCGACCCGCGCCGTTCCGCCTCCGCCTCCGCCTCCGCCTCC